>URWH01000023.1 GCA_900551515.1 uncultured Porphyromonadaceae bacterium | reverse complement strand
CCATCGACAAGCCCAACATGGTGGAGAATATCTTCTACGACTTCGACAAGGCCACGCTGCGCCCCGAGTCGAAGACGGCGCTCGATGACCTCGTGAAGTTGCTCAACGAGAATCCCAACGTCACCATCGAGCTCTCCGCTCACACCGACTACAAGGGTCGCGCCGAGTACAACAAGCGCTTGTCGCAGCGCCGCGCCGAGTCGGTAGTGGCGTATCTGACCGAGCATGGCATCGCCCGCGACCGCCTCACCCCCGTGGGCTATGGCAAGGAGAAGCCGAAGACCGTCCGCAAGAAGATGCTGGAGCGCTACCCGTGGCTCAAGGAGGGCGACGTGCTCACCGAGGAGTTTATCAAGAAACTCGACAAGGACAAGCAGGAGATCTGCAACCAGATCAACCGCCGCACCGAGTTTATCGTCCTGCGCACCACCTACGGCATGTTTGACGAAAAGGGCAACCTCAAGACCATGCCGACGCCGAAGCGCGACGAGACGGGTGACGACGACCTCATACTCATAGAATAACGACGCATGACACTTCCCGAGGAGTTTACCACCTACACGCGCGCCCTGATGGGCGAGGAGCGATTTGCCCGCTTCCTTGGCGCGCTCGACGAGCCCGCTCCCGTGTCCATACGGGTCAATCCCTTCAAGGCCGAGGCCACACCCGAGACCGGGGCAGACCGCGTGGCCTGGTGTCGTGGCGGCTACTATCTCGACAGCCGCCCAGCCTTCACCTTCGACCCCCTGCTCCACGCCGGAGCCTACTATGTGCAGGAGGCCTCGTCGATGTTCATCGACCACGTCGTCCGCCAGTTTGTCCACGCGCCCGTCACGGCCCTCGACCTCTGTGCGGCCCCGGGCGGCAAGACGACGTGTCTGCGTGCCGCCCTGCCCGAGGGGAGCCGTCTCTACAGCAACGAGCCCCATCCGAAGCGGGCGCAGATCCTGGCCGAGAACGTCGTGAAGTTTGGCCACCCCGAAGTCGTCGTGACCAACAACTACGCCATCGACTACCAGCGCGCCGGTCTCCGCTTCGGCCTCATCCTCGCCGACATGCCTTGCTCCGGCGAGGGCATGTTTCGCAAGGACCCCGAGAGCATCGGCGAGTGGAGCCCGGCCAACGTGGAGAAGTGTGCCGCGCTGCAGCGGTCCATCCTTGCCGACATCTGGCCCTGCCTGCTGCCCGGCGGACTGCTGATCTACTCCACCTGCACCTTCAACGCCCATGAGAACGAGGACAACATCGCCTTTGCCGTAGAGGAACTGGGGGCCGAGCCGGTCGCCATCCCCGTGGAGGAGGCGTGGCGGGTGACAGGCCCGTTGACGGGACCCCACCCGATCTGCCGTTTCATCCCCGGCACGACCCGTGGCGAGGGACTGGCCGTGGCGCTGCTGCGCAAGCCCGAGACTGCGGCCGACCTGCCCTCACGCGACCGCGGCAAAGGACGTACGACGCCCTTGCTGCGCGTCCTGAGCGACGGCGTCAAGCCGCCCCAGGTGAAGGGCAAGAAGACCCTGCCCGACGTTTCCCAGGCGCTGACGATCCTCGACGAGGCCAATCCCTATCCCCGCGTGGACGTGGGCTACGACGAGGCCATAGCCTACCTGCGCCGCGAGTCCATCACGCTGCCTGCGGCGGCTCCGAAGGGCCTCGTCACGGTCTGCCACGAGGGGTTCGCCCTCGGCTTTGCCAAGAACCTCGGGACCAGGGCCAACAACCTCTACCCCCAGGAGTGGCGCATCCGTAGCACCCACCGGCCCGAAGAGCGGCCCGTCGTCGGCCTCACCCCCATCGTCCATCCATAAGAAGAAGAAACAAACAAGCTATATGCAACCCTACTTATCCTTATTAAACAGAATCCTCACCGAGGGCCACCAGAAGGGCGACCGCACGGGCACGGGCACGCTGAGCGTCTTCGGCCACCAGATGCGCTACGACCTCCAGGACGGCTTCCCTCTGCTCACGACCAAGAAACTCCACCTGAAGTCCATCATCTACGAGCTGCTGTGGTTTCTGCGTGGCGACACCAACGTGCGCTGGCTCCAGGACCACGGCGTGCGCATCTGGAACGAGTGGGCCGACGAGAACGGCGACCTCGGTCCGGTCTATGGCCACCAGTGGCGGTCGTGGCCCGACTACCGTGGGGGCACGATAGACCAGATAGCGCAGGTGGAGGAGATGATCAAGCGCAATCCCAACTCCCGTCGAATGCTCGTCACGGCGTGGAATCCGGCTGAGGTCGAGGACATGGCGCTGCCGCCGTGCCACTGCCTCTTCCAGTTTTATGTCGCCGACGGACGTCTCTCGCTCCAGCTCTACCAGCGGTCTGCCGACACCTTCCTCGGCGTGCCGTTCAACATCGCGAGCTATGCGCTGCTGCTCCAGATGATGGCGCAGGTGACCGGACTGAAAGCCGGCGAATTCGTGCACACGCTCGGCGATGCCCATATCTATAAGAATCATTTCGAACAGGTGGCTCTGCAGCTCACACGTGAGCCGCGCAAGCTGCCGCGGATGGTGATCAATCCCGATGTGAAGGACATATTCTCGTTTACCTACGACGACTTCCGGCTCGAGGATTACGATCCGCATCCGCATATAGCAGGAAAGGTGTCGGTGTGATGAGAATCAGCATGATAGCCATAGTGGCGCATGATGGCGCCATAGGCGCGGGCGGTGACCAGCCGTTTCATATCCGCGAGGATTTCCGCCGCTTCAAGGAGCTTACGCTCGGCAAGCCGATAGTGATGGGGCGGCGCACCTTCGAGGCGCTGCCCAAAGGGGCGCTGCCGGGAAGGCTGAACATCGTGGTGACGCGCTCACCCCACTGGCATGCCGAGGGCGTGACGGCTGTGCCGTCGATCGAGGCCGCTGTCGAAACAGCGCGCCGCTCGGGCGCCGATGAGGTGATGATGATAGGCGGCGGCGAGATCTACCGTCAGGCTATGCCTATGGCCACCCGCTTGTATATCACCGAAGTGGATGCCGACGTGCCGGATGCCGACACATTCTTCCCGCCATTCGACCCGACGCAATGGCAGCTCGTGGCGAGCTCGCCCTACAGCGTGGATCCGCGCTCCGGCGCTCCATACCGTTTTCTTGAATATCAGCGCCTGCGTTGAGCAATCATTCCCCGAATATCGATTCGAGGGGGATGCGTGTGAACCAGATGCGATAGCCCTGGTGGTGACGGTCGTTGACGTCGTGGACGCCCTCCTCGGTGAGGATGCCTATGGAGCCGTCGGCAAGCTGCGTCATGGCCGAGTAGGCGCCGGGGCCTGCGGTGACGAGGCGGCTGTAGGGCCATGTGTGTCCGCCGTCGGCGCTGGCGTAGATGGTGATGTTGTCGCGCCACGGGCCGGCGGGCAGCGACTGCAGGAGATAGTCGCGGCCGTTGTGGCGGATGGAGAGGAAGTCGCCGTTGCATGCCACGTCGTGGAGGGCGGCATAGTCGTCGGGCAGTTCGGTCCAGGTGGTGCCGTTGTCGTCGGAAACAGAGAATTTGCGGTTGCCGCTGAAGCGGTTGCGTATGCTCATCATCACGCGGCCGTCGGGGAGCTGCGCCACTTTCGATTCGTCGCCGTTGAGCGTGGCGGGTGTCTTGGAGGCTTTCCATGTGTGGCCGCCGTCGTCGCTGTAGATGGCGTAGCAGGGGAACCCTTCGACGCCTTTCCGGCGGGTGACGAGCACAAACATGATGCGGCCGTTTTTAAGCTGCAGGGCGCGGCCCGACGAAGCGAAGGCGGCTTCGCATTTTATGGGCTGGACGCCGGTGCCTGCCATGTGAGGCCGCCGTCGCGGGAGCGCGACACGCTGATGCGGCCGGGATGGTCGCTCCAGAGGCCGCAGCCGTTGAGCGAGATGACCAGCAGGTCGCCGGTGCGGCGGTCGCGCACAAGGGCCGGATCGCCGTAGCCGCCTATGGAGTCGTGGGCTGCGACGGTGATATAGTCGCTCCATGTGCGGCCGCCGTCGGTGGAGCGGCGGCACACCACGTCGATGTCGCCGGGCAGGTCGTTGAGCGAGTTGATGCGTTTGTCGGCCACGGCAACGAGCGTGCCGTCGGGGAGCGTGACTATGGCGGGGATGCGGTAGAATTGCGAGCCGTAGTCGCCTTTGTTGAATACGAGCGAACGGTAGGTGTCGGTAGTTTTGACGGGGTAGCCCGCGTTCTGGGCTACGGCGGCTGCCGTGGCGGCTAAAAAGGCGATTGCGATGGCAAAGAAGCGCAGTTGTTTCATGGTTTGGTGTGTGGGTTGATTATTGGTGTAGAGATATGCAAAGATAACGAAAATTTCTATTTTTGAGAAAAATGCCTAATTTTGCAGCAAAACAAAACAACAATGGGAATTATGAAAAAAGCGATCAGAATGATGGCGCTGTTGCTGATGGTTATCGGCGCAGCCATGCAGGTTTCGGCTAACGAGCCTGTCACGACGGAAAAAGTTGCTTTTACGGTGACTCCGAAGATGAATTGTAAGAACTGTGAGAATCGTGTTAAAAACGGTCTGCTTCAGGTGAATGGCATTACGGCTGTTGCTACATGCCTTAAGAGCCAGACTGTTACCGTCACCTTTGATCCTGCACAGACCGACAAGGCCAAGATTGCCGCAGCTCTGGGCACTATCGGCTACACGGGCACGGAATGTGAGGTAAAGTCTCACGGCTGCACCAACGACAAGCCGCAGTGTGAAGTCGAAGAGAAGCATGGCGAGGAGCATTGCGGTCATTGCGACGGCAATCACGGTCATTGATTCCCCCGGCCAGAAGATAAACAGAGCGGCGCTCCGGTGATGCATGATCCGGGGCGCCGCTTTTGTGTTGTCGTTTAGAACCGGCTCTTATGCTGATTCTTGGCGGTCAGGGGCGGCGTTTGCGGCGGTCGTTGTGGATCTTGATGACGAAAACGATCACGGAGCACACCGTGGTGATGACGTTGGTGATCACCAGCGGCCAGTTGCTGAGCATGAAACCCTGCACGACGAAAAAGAGGCTGCCGGCTCCGAGCATGAGGAATGTGGGGAGAGCGATGGCGTCGGTGTCGCGCGTGCGTATGGTGTGGATGGCCTGCGGGAGGTAGCCAAACACCATGCAGACGGCGGCGGCATAGCCTACGATGTTGATGATCAGTTCGTTTGTCATAGTGGTGTGGTGCTATTTTTCGCGCATGTAGACGTTGATGGGGGTGCCGCTGAAGTTCCAGTTTTCGCGGATCTTGTTTTCGAGATAGCGGCGGTAAGGCTCTTTGACCCACTGAGGGAGGTTGCAGAAGAAGATGAAGGTGGGCACCTGCGCTCCTTTGAGCATGGTGATATACTTGATCTTGATGTATTTGCCCTTGTTGGCTGGCGGGGGATAGGCGTCGATGGCCTCGCGCATCACGGTGTTGAGCTGCGAGGTGGGCACGGTGCGGCGGCGGTTGTCGTAGACGCCGACGGCCGTTTCGAGCACTTTGAAGATGCGCTGCTTTGTGAGCGCCGAGCCGAAGATGATGGGGAAGTCGGTGAAGGGGGCGAAGCGTTCGCGGATGGCGTTTTCGAAGTGGCGGATGGCGGCTTCGGATTTGTCCTTGACGAGGTCCCATTTGTTGACGCACACCACGAGGCCTTTCTTGTTGCGCTGGATGAGCGAGAAGATGCTTACGTCCTGGGCCTCGATGCCGCGTGTGGCGTCGATCATGAGGATGCAGACGTCGGAGGCTTCGATGGCGCGTATGGAGCGGATGACGGAATAGTATTCGATATCTTCCTGCACCTTGTTTTTCTTGCGTATGCCTGCGGTGTCGACGAGGTAGAAGTCGAAGCCAAACTTGTTGTAGCGCGTGTAGATGGAGTCGCGTGTGGTGCCGGCGATGTCGGTGACTATGTGGCGGTCCTGGCCGATGAAGGCGTTGATGATCGACGATTTGCCGGCGTTGGGGCGGCCTACGATGGCAAATTTGGGTATGTCGTCGAGCTGCGCCTCGGCGTCGGGGTCGGGCTCGGGAAGCTTTTTGATCACTTCGTCGAGGAGGTCGCCGGTGCCGTAGCCGTTGATGGCCGACACGGGATAGGGGTCGCCGAGCCCGAGGGAGTAGAATTCGGGCACGTTGTAGAGCCAGTCGTTGGAGTCGACTTTGTTGGCCACGAGGATTACGGGCTTGCGCGATTTGCGCAGGATCTCGGCGATGTGGTCGTCGAGGTCGGTGACGCCGTTCATGGCGTCGACCACAAAGAGTATTTCGTCGGCCTGCTCTATGGCGAGCTGCACCTGTTTGTTGATTTCGCCTTCGAAAATGTCGTCGGAGTTGACAACCCAACCGCCGGTGTCGACGATTGAGAATTCACGTCCGCCCCACTGCACTTTGCCGTACTGACGGTCGCGTGTGGTGCCGGCCGTGGGGTCGACGATGGCGGTGCGCGATTCGGTCAGGCGGTTGAAGAGGGTCGACTTGCCCACGTTAGGGCGTCCGACGATAGCGATCATTTGTCCCATTTCTATGCTTGAATCTATGTTTGGTTAGAGATACAAAGATAGCGATTTTATTCGATATATCCGAATGCGCGGAGTTTGTTCTCGCGGTTGCGCCAGTTGGGCTCCACTTTCACGAAGAGTTCGAGATAGACTTTCTTGCCGAAGAAGGTCTCGATGTCGTGACGCGCTTCGGTGCCCACTTTTTTGAGGCGCGAGCCCTGGCGGCCTATGATGATGCCTTTCTGGGAGTCGCGCTCCACGTAGATGACGGCCATGATGTGGATGGCGCCCTCTTTCTCGTCGAATTTCTCCACGATCACTTCGGTCGAGTAGGGCACTTCCTTTTCGTAGTTGAGGAGGATCTTCTCGCGGATGATCTCGGTGACGAAGAAGCGTGCGGGCTTGTCGGTGAGGGCGTCTTTGCCGAAGTAGGGCGGGTTTTCGGGCAGGAGCTCGATGATGCGGTTCATGAGGTTGGTGACGTTGAAGTGCTCGGTGGCCGATGTGGGGAACACTTCGGCGTTGGGCAGCAGCTCTTTCCATCGTGCCACGATGGCTTCGAGGTCGGCCTGCGATTTGACGAGGTCGATCTTGTTGATGACCAACAGCACGGGGATGGTCTCCTTAGCTACTTTGGCCAGGAAGTCGGCGTTTTTCACCGGGTCCTCGATGACGTCGGTGACGTAGAGGAGGATGTCGGCGTCGGTGAGGGCACCTTCGGAGAAGTCGAGCATGCTTTCCTGGAGTTTGTATTTGGGCTTGAGCACGCCGGGGGTGTCGGAGAATACGATCTGATACCGGTCGGTGTTGACGATGCCCATGATGCGGTGGCGTGTGGTCTGGGCTTTGGAGGTGATGATAGATATGCGTTCGCCGACGAGGTCGTTCATGAGTGTCGATTTGCCAACGTTGGGGTTGCCGACGATGTTGACGAATCCTGCTTTGTGATTTTCGGACATGAGAATTTTTGAATTTGGTTACAATTATAAAACACTGACATCACCATAAAAGATGTTGCCAGTGTTTTATTTTTAGCTTTTGTTATCGCGGGGCGCGGATCAGAGATCCCAGATGATGTACATGGCGCCCCAGGTGAATCCGGCACCGAAGGCGGTGAGCACGAGGCGGTCGCCTTTTTTGAGGCGGTGTTTGTTTTCGTCGATGCACAGGGGTATGGAGGCGGCTGAAGTGTTGCCTCGGAATTCGATGTTGACGAGCACTTTTTCGGGGGCGATGCCTGCGCGTGAGGCCACGGCTTCGATGATGCGGAGGTTGGCCTGGTGGGGGATGAGCCAGTCGACGGTGTCCATCGTGAGGTTGTTGCGCTGGCAAATCTCGAGTGTCGATTCGAGCATGTCGGTGACGGCATGTTTGTAGACGAATCGGCCGTCCTGATAGAGGAAGTTGTCGCCGCGCGACACTGTTTCGTGGGTTGTGGGCATCACGGAACCGCCGGCACGCATCACGAGGTGGTCGCGGCCAACGCCGTCGACGTGGAACACGGCGTCAATGATTCCGACGGGTTCGTCGGTGGGTTCGATGAGCATTGCAGCGGCGGCGTCGCCGAAGAGGGGGCATGTGGTGCGGTCTTCGTAGTTGACCATCGACGACATCTTTTCGGCTGCAACGATGACCACTTTCTTGCGGAGACCCGATTTGACGTAGGCGGCAGCGTCTTCAAGAGCCACGATGCATCCGGCGCAGGCGGCCTGGATGTCGTAGGCATAGGCGTTTTTGAGGCCGCATCCGTGAGCTATCACCGAGCCGGTGGAGGGGAAGCGGTAGTCGGGGTTGGATGTGGCGCATATGAGCAGCTCCACTTCTTCGGGTTTGGTGCCTGTGGATTCGAGCAGCTTGTTAACGGCTTTGATGCCCATGTAGGATGAGCCTTCGCCTTCTTTTTTGAGGATACGGCGTTCTTTGACGCCAACGCGTGTGGTGATCCATTCGTCGTTGGTGTCAACCATTTTCGACAGCATTTCGTTGTCGAGAATGTCGTCGGGGACGTATGAAGCTACGCCCGAAATGCGTGCATTAACCATGATAGTGGTGTTGTGTGGGAGTGTTGGTGTGAAGGAGGAGTGAGATTATGACATACATTCTCCGGAATGGCCTTCGGCTGTTGTGCCGTGCCGTTGGGGAGAATGGTCAGCGTGTGGCGAAGAGTCGCCGGCAGCCGTGTGTGTAGGGCCATTGCCGTGGCGCCCTTTCGGGGCGCCGCAGGGGTGGGCTCTATCAGATGGCTACTTCGTTTTTCTCGATGGCGACTTTGCCGCGGTAGTAGCCGCATTCGCCACAAACGGTGTGATAGATGTGCCATGCACCGCAGTTGGGGCAGATAGCCAGTGTGGGGGCTACGGCTTTGTCGTGTGTTCTGCGTTTAGCAGTGCGGGTCTTGGATTGTTTGCGTTTAGGATGTGCCATTGTAGTTTATTGTTTTTTCGTGATTTATTGCAGTTTAGGGGTCACGTAAGTTTTCGCCAGGCATGGTGCCGGGTGAAAAAACTGTGCAAAGGTAGGGAATATCTTCCACTCTGCCAAGAATTAACCCGAAAATCTTTGCGCCCTTCAGTCGGAGAAGGCACGGTTTAATGTGCGTTGACGCAATAGCAATCGGCCCGGCAAGGGGAGGATGCCGGGCCGACAGGGATTATTTTCGATGCCTCGGCGTCAGAAGCTGAACTGGAGCATGGTGTTGATACGGTTGTCGGAGCGCGACATCCCGTCCATGTCGACGCGGCGTCCGTAGAGATATTCGACACCGCATTGCAGTCCGGGCAGAATCGTATAGAATATGTTGGCTGACACATATTGTGCGTATTTGTATTGCTCATTCCATGGGGTCGATCCGGCGGAATAGCCTTTTGCATAGGCTCTTGCCTGACTGTAGGAAACGGAGGCGAGAAATTTCTCGGAGAAAGTGTACTGCAATCCGGCATAGGCGCCCCATGCCTTCACGGCATCAAGACGTCCGGGGGCGCCGGCTTCGGGCGACAGGTCGAGTCCGAGTCCGGCGAGATCCTGGATATAGCCTCCGATGCCGCGTCCGTAGGCTGCCTGATAGTAGGCCTGCAGCGGCGTGGCGCCGATCGGGGTGCTTCCGCTGAGTTTTATGCCCCAGCATGTCTTGTTGCGGTTTTTGTCGGCAACGAGGTCTCGATACTGGATGTTGCGCATCAGAGCCGAGAACCGCAGCCATCCGTCACCGTCGCTCCAGTTGTATTGAACGAAAGCGGGGATATCGGGGATTCGCTGGCTGACGGAGCGTGTGAGATCGGTCGTGGTCATGCTGACCGACGAGAGTTCAACGCCCACACCGACTTTGAAGCGTTTTCCGAACGAATGGGTGTAGTCGATGAGGTTGTTGTTGACGCCCACGAGTCCGCACGGGCCTTCATCGTCGATGGTTGGAGGAGCGGCGGCGCCATCCTCAAAAAGCGAAGCGGTGTGGCCGACAGTGAATCCGCGGTATGTGACATAGGCGTGGGCGAGTTTGAAGGCGCTTCCCGACCCGGTGAATTTGCCGCTGACATACAATCCAATCTTGTTGTCGGTGCCTGGTAGGGCGACGAGGTTGATGAAGAGTTTGCTCTGTCGAGGCTTCCCTGAATTTTGCCTCCGTTGCCGTCGGGCAGGTCGAAGGGTATGTCGGCCGTCGTGAAATCGTTGGGATCATCGATGGGGTTGCCCCAGTCGAAAAGGCCGACGCCTTTTACGACGCCTCCGATGCCGAGATAAAATTTGTTTTCCTTGCCGATGATCGCGAAGCGCGGTGCTCCGGGCTCGTTGAACCGTTTGGGGGCGTTCTCGATGAAGGCGTTGTAGATTTCTTCATCCGGTTCGCCTGCGTTGAATATGACTTTCACCTCTGCCGTCTTGGGAATTGCCGGAGAGGTCTGTGCGATGACTGCCGGTGACATGATGGCCGCCGTAAGCAGTAATGGAAGAATAGTTTTCATGATGTTTCATACATATTCGCTACTCATGCGGAAGGTGAATGTCTTACGTCGGATCACCACGACAACCGCGAAAAGCATAGTGAGGATAAAATTGAGAATAAACGGGAAATAGTTGCTTGCGGATCCGAAGATATCGCGGAAGAGGTCAACGACGAACGGTGTCAGCGCCACCGCTATATAGTTGACGGATAGTACAATCGCCAGCGCGAGTGTCGACTTGCGTCCGTCGGTGACCGTGTAGGTCGCCTTATCGTAGATCACGGGCTGGAACACTCCATAGCCGAATCCCATAAGCACCGCCGCCACGTAGAGCAGAAATTGCTGACCGGCAAAGGACATCAGCAGCAGGCCGAGAGCGATGGATGCTGCGGCGAGCAGCGACGTGCGCTGTCCGAACATTTTGATTATATACGGGAGCACGAAGCCGGGCAGGAACACGGCAAGATAAAACAGTGCGGTGACCGATCCGGTGATGTCGCTGCTCAGATGGTCTTCCTGTATGAGGAAAGGAAGATAGTAGGAGATGACCGATACGGAGTAGGTGACGAAGGCATAAAGGCCGATGAGTCCGGCAATACGTCCGATAATGAATCCCGACCGTGTCTTCTCGCCCTGTGCCGTGATGGCGGCCTGGGGTATCTTTGCGTTCTGGGGCGCTGCGACTGTGGCCGGGGTGCTGTTCATTTTTACCGACGCTGTCGGGTTGATGTTGCGCACTGTGAGAATCAGCGCAAGCGGGATGGCGGGAATCAGGTAGACAAGGAATGGCATGTGCCAGTTGCCGTGGTTGAGCCAGCCGACGACAAATGTGGCGGCGACAAGAGCCACGTTGGAGATGCCGCTCTTTATGCCGAGCTGCTGCATGCGGTATTTGCCGGAGAATGTATCTGCAATGAGTCCGGCGGCCAGCGGAATGACGAGTCCGCATCCACATCCGAGGAGGCAGCTGACGGCGATGAGCATTGTCATGCTTTCAGCGAAGAAATACAGTATGTCGGCAACGAGGTAGAGAGTCAGGCCGACAACGACGATGCGCACCTTGTCCTTCGATTCGGACAGTTTGCCGGAAAAAAGCACGAACGGGATTATCAGCAGGTTGGGCAATACCGTGAGCAGCTGGATTTCCAGATCGCCGACATGCGGGAAAATCTTGTCGAGGTTGCCGAGCATCGGGCTGACGGCCAGCCCGGGAAGGTTGACCACCAGCGAAATCGACCATATTGCCAGCAGAGCCGGCAATGTGATCGTTCCTTTTCCGGTGGATATTCGAATCATGACGATTGGGTATTTAAGCCGTGATTATCATGAATTTGCCTGGTTTTCGCGTCCGATGGCATCTTTCACCTGTTGATCGGTGGGCTGATATCCGGCGGGCCATTTTGAAATTTCGTCAGGTTTGCGGCCTTCTATCTGCCAGTCGAAAGGATAGAAGTCTGTCCCGGCATCGCGCCATGATTTTTTGCGTCTGGCATAGATTATGAGCGGCAGCGCGATGAACAGTGCGACACCAAGCAGAAGGATGCCGACGTAAATCACGGGGCTGCCTGTCTTGATCTGTGTGGGGGGCACGAAGCTGAGGATGCCGGCTGCGACAGCGCCTAAAATGCCGACTCCGGAAACGATCCACATGCCGAGGCGTCCGCCGGGCACGCGGAATCCGCGGGCCTTATTGGGGGCGGTGTGACGCAGACGGATAAAAGCGGCGTAGATGATCACTACCATGACCAGATAGATGATTGTCGACATCTGACTCAATATCTGATAGGCCGATTCGACGGAGGGCAGAAGCACAAGCACAAGCGAAAGAATCGACACGATGGCTGCCTGGATGTAGAGGATGGTGGTCTGCACACCGTTTTTGTTGGTATGCTGCAAAGCTTTTGGCAGGTAACCGGCGCGGCCTACGGCAAGCAGACCGGTGGAAGGGCCGGCGATGACGGCGCTGACCTGTCCGAGGACGCCGAAAGTGATGAGGACGGCCATCACGTTGCCGAGCCATGGAGCACCGATCGAAGCCCAAAGATCGTTGTAGGCTACAAGAAGGCTCTGGAGCAGGTTGATCTTGCTCTCCGGAATCACGACGCCGATAGCCAGAGTGCCTGCCACGAAGATGGCGAGGATGATGAGGACGGCTACGAGTACCGATCGCGGGAAGTCGCGCGAAGGATTCTTCATGCCGGGCACGTGGACGGCCTGGATCTCCATACCTGCATAGAAAAGGAATATGCTCGCTGCAAGCACGATTGTGCCGAAGTGCTCAAAGTCGGGCCAGAAGGGTTTGTCGAGCGGAAGGTTGATGGTCTTGCCCAGCAGCACATAAACGACGCCCATCACTATGAGGACGGCAGCCGGGATGATGGTGCCGCAGAGGCCGCCGGCCGTGCTGAGCTTGTTGGCATATTTCATGCCGCGGAAGTTGTTGAAGGTGCACACCCAGTAGACACCGAGCACGATCAGAAGGGTGTAGAATCGGTTCGCGGCCAGTCGGGCATCAAAGGCCTCGGGCCAGAATACATATGCGAGCGAAACGGCTCCGAACATGAGCACGGCGGGGAACCAGATGACTACCATCTGCCAGTCGAGATACATGCTCAGCCATCCTGCGCGTGTGCCGAAAGCTTCGGAAACCCAGCGGAACACACCTCCCGAACGTGTGTAGGTCGAGGCCAGTTCGGCGCAGACCAGAGCGTATGGCACAAGAAAGACGAGAGCGGCAAAAACGTAGTAGAATATTGATGTGAAGCCGAATTCGGCCTGTGATGCGAGGCCTCGCATGCTCACGATGGTAGTCACGATCATGATGGCCATGGCCATCATTGAAAGCTGCTTGCCGCCTGCGGGATGAGTCTGAGGAGTGACCTCCTTTATTTTATTGTCAGCCATAGAGGTAAACTACTTGTAATAGATGAAACATATAAGGGGCCGATACCGGATAAATCCGGCACCGGCCCCGGTTAGCTGTAATTTTAAGCCGTCATCGACAGATGGCGTGACTGTGTGTTATCTTGCGGGATAGATAACGGGGTATGCTTCGGCGATTTTTGTGCCGACTTTGTAGTGTACACCCGGACGGGCTGTGAAGTTGACGTTGCAGGCAGCTTCAAATACCATGACGATATCGGAACCGCCGAACTGGAAGTAGCTGATTTCTTCGCCTTTACGGAGCACACGTCCTTCTTCGGCGGTCATGACTACTGACGATACCTGACCCATGCCCATCGGCAGGACGGCTACGAGTCCGATCGGGCTGTCGAGCACGACAAGACCGCGGTTCTGCATGAATTCGTAGCCCGGGGTGTCGGGCGCACCAAATGTGTTTACTCTCTTTGCTTCCAGTTTGTTTCGGCCGGAAGCGGCGTCGGGAACGGCAGTTACTTCAAGATAAACATCACCCATGATGTCGCGGGATTCGAGGACACGGCCTCCTACAGGCGCATGCTGGCGGTGATAGTCGGCCGGGCCGAGGAATGAGTGCATCCATTTGCCGCCGGCAAAGCGGTCTTTGTAGGGGCTTCCTTCGAGGAGTTCGGAGATCTTCCAGTGGATGCCTTTGATTTCGATGGTGTCATCGCCACGCACTTCCCATGAGCCGTCGAATGTGGCATCGGCCGGAGAGGTGATGATGCGGCTGTCTTCGATGGCCGCTACCGGACGGCAGCCGGGTTTGGTGTGGCGTGCGAAGAACTGATTGTAGGATTTCCAGCCCCCGTGAGGTTCAAGATACTCGGCCATGTTGAATTCGGGGGAATCATAGAAGGATTTCACTGATTCGGGGGTGATGGACTCGGGAGTGTCGAGGAATTTGCCGAGTGCCTGTACGTAAGCTTTCATCCATGCCGACAGCGGTGTGAGCGGTTGTGCTACATCGTGGGGTTCGACAGGATTCTGGAGCTCCTTGACCGGCGACTGATCGAGGATGAAATAGAACTTGCAGATGTGATTGAACATTGCGCGTCCGAACTGATTTTCCAGCGGGATCCATGTCAGGTTGGCATCAAGCCAGGCAAAATAGTCGTCAAGTGAATTGATGTCGTCCATTTCCTTGACGTCATAGGATTTTGCTTTTTCGAATGCCTGCTGGAATTTTTCCTGCCAGCCATTTTTTGCGATCATGTCGAGGAGTTCCTGCACGATCGGCTGATGTTTTGAAGTTGCCATAGTTTTTTTGTATTAATGTGAGGTTTGTTGTTTCGTGTATTTGCGTCTTTTTTTCGGCGTTCGATAATAAAAACATACGCCTATTGATAAAGTTGGCGCGTTGGCT
>URWH01000022.1 GCA_900551515.1 uncultured Porphyromonadaceae bacterium | reverse complement strand
AATGCCTTGGTTCTGGTGTAAGTATGTGGCTGGAAGACACACCAGAGGGTCTTGTGGGGATAATTCGCTGCCGCATGCAGGGTGGCTGCAATCTCGGTTGCCATGTCGCGCTTCATCTGCCGTGTGGTACCGAAGTCGAGCGAGCCACTTACGTCGACCAACAGCATCACGGTAAGCTCGCGCTCTTCTTCGTAGACCTTCACATAGGGGTGATTGTGGCGGGCCGTAACGTTCCAGTCAATATCACGGATGTCGTCGCCATACTGATATTCTCTGACCTCAGAAAACATCATGCCGCGTCCTTTGAAAGCAGTATGGTATTCGCCCGCAAAAATATTTTGTGACAATCCGCGGGTTTTGATTTCAATCTTCCTGACTTTTTTCAGTAGTTCGGTTGAATCCATGACGCTATAGACTTGATTTTAAACATCCGGTGATAACTGCAGCCGCACTTTTGCATTGAAGGCAAAGTCACGACAACGGTCATCAGGGCACTTCCACTTTATTAAGGATATCCGAGATCACCTCATCGGCCGAGATGTTGTTGGCTTCAGCCTCATAACTGAGACCGATACGGTGACGGAGCACATCGTGGCAAACGGCGCGCACATCTTCCGGTATTACATATCCGCGGTTGCGGAGGAAGGCATAAGCGCGGGCGGCACGTGCCAGACCGATCGACGCACGAGGCGATGCTCCGAACGAGATGATGCTCTGGAGGTCGGAAAGATTGTATTCGGCCGGGAAACGGGTGGCGAACACGATGTCGACAATATATCGCTCGATCTTCTCATCGAGATAGATCTGCTCTACGATCTTCTGTGCTTCTGTCACAGCCTCCGGACGAAGAATCGGAGTCACGGCTTTCTGCTCGGGATTGATGTTCTGACGCACGATTTCTTTTTCTTCATTGCGTGTCGGATATCCGATGATCACCTTGAGGAGGAAACGGTCCACCTGTGCTTCGGGGAGAGGATAGGTGCCTTCCTGCTCGATGGGGTTTTGAGTGGCCATGACGAGGAAGGGCGAGTCGAGTTTGAACGTTTTGTCGCCGATAGTCACCTGACGCTCCTGCATGGCTTCGAGCAACGCGCTCTGCACTTTGGCCGGGGCACGGTTGATTTCATCGGCAAGGATAAAGTTGGCGAAGATAGGGCCGCGTTTGATCTGGAACTGCTCTTTCTGAACGCTGTAGACCATCGTACCGGTGACGTCGGCAGGCAGAAGGTCGGGGGTGAACTGGATGCGGCTGTATTTTGCATCAATAAGCTGTGCGAGCGTTTTAATGGCCAGAGTCTTTGCGAGACCGGGGACACCTTCAAGAAGGACGTGGCCATTGGCGAGCAATGCCACCAAAAGAGAGTCGACAAGATGTTTCTGCCCGACTATACGCTGATCCATGCCGCGGACAACCATCTCTGCAAAACCATGGTTGCTTGCCACAAGCTCGTTTAATTCGTTGATGTTAACAGACATATTCATGTTATTTCAGTTTTATTCAATTGAAAGCCAATAGATAACGACAACGTATATACCCGACTTGGGCAGTCGCGTATTACGCTACACAAATTTAGATATTGTCAACAAGTTAATTGTAAAATCGGATGTTAAAATTAACTATTATTCGTTGCCATGATTAAACATTAAGCAATTTTAAATCTCGCTAACTAAAGTGCGCAATCAGAAGAGTGTAGCACCGTTTTTAACGAAATAAACAGCATAGCCGACCAATGCGAGCGCTCCGATTATTAGGCCTGTCACAAGTCCCAGGAAGAAGCCGAGCCCGAACCTCGACTTTTTATTCTGATAATGATAATCCACATATTCCTCCTCCACTTCGGGCAGATATGTTATGCCCTGAGGCTCAACATCCTGCGTCTCGTCTATCGTTTCGTCCTGTGTCTCGGCTTGTGTTTCTTCTTGTGTTTCTTCTCATCAGCCACTGGTTCCGAAACGGTTTCTTCATCGGATTCTTTCTTTTCCTCGGTCTCCGGCTCTTCGACAGTCTTTGGTTCTTCTTCCGGAACCGGTGCTGTCACGTTGTCTTCGGCAACTTCAGTCTCAGATTTGTCATCTTCGGCGCCCTCGCACGGTTGTTCGATTGATTCGACAGGCTGCTCGGCCACTACAGTTTCCGTCACGGATATGTCAGCGGCAATATCTTTCTCAGGCATCTTCTCCTCAGCCGCTTCTGATTCGGCAGGTGTCTGAGGTTCAGGTTGCGCTGCCTCTTCAGGTGCCGGTTCTGCAGGCGTCTCATCAGTAGCCTCTTTCGCTTCAGGCGCATTAGCCTCAGCTTTAGCTTCAACGGTTTCCTCCGGTTTCTCAGCCGGCACAGTTTCAGCCGGTGCGGCAACTTCATCGGATGTGACAGCATCGATTTCGGCCACATTAATATTGTCGGGGAGGATCACAGCCTCAAACATGGCGAACGGGGCGTTCACATCGTCGGAGAATTGTTTCTCCGGCTCAAAACGCACCGGTTCAGCTGTGTTGTGCGACACGGAAAATTTGCCAAGGCCCGCGATGGTCACCGACTGGCCGTCCAAAAGAGATTCTGTCACAAAACTGAACAACGATTTCAGAAAAGCCTGCGCCGTCTCGTTATCCATTCCGGTCTGAATGGCAAGCTGCTCGGCAAGTCGTTTTAAGGGTATCTTATTATTCATCCTACAAAACGGTTTCGAAGTACAACACTTGATTTGAATTCCACCTGTATCTCAGGCGGAAGCATCACTGTTTCATTAGTCACATTGTCGGTGACAATACGTTCGTCCGTTTTCACGGCAGCTATTGTACCGAAACCGGGTATGGCCACGGCGTCAAGATCCTTGCAGAAGCCTTTCACGACATCGGGCAATGCCCCGAGCATTTTCGATGCCGCATCGCGGTCGATTCCACTCTCACTGCAAAGTGAATTAATGATATCGTCGTTGTTCATGAGATATGTCATTTAAAACGGCAAGCCGGCGCGGATGGATCATACGCATCGGCTTGCCGTGATGTTTAATCAATAATTGCGGGCAAAAATCACGCGCTGCGCACTGGGTTTGCCGGTAACCATGCAGACGCCGGGCGTTTTATCGCCTTCGAGCGGGATGCAGCGGATTGTAGCCTTGGTTTCTTCCTTGATCCTCTCCTCCGTTTCGGTGGTGCCGTCCCAGTGGGCGAGGATGAAACCGCCTTTTTCGATCTCGCGCTTAAATTCATCGTAGGTTTCAACCGTGCGGGTCATCTCCTCGCGGTGTTTGAGCGCTTTGTCGTAGATATTCTGCTGGATATCCTCAAGCAGATCGGCCACATAATGTGCGATGCCTTCAAGCTTGTGCTCCGATTTTTCGAGCGTGTCGCGGCGCATCAGCTCCACAGTGCCGTTGGCAATGTCGCGGGCACCGATGGCGAGGCGCACAGGCACGCCTTTAAGCTCATAGTCGGCGAATTTGAATCCGGGACGACGATTGTCGGCATCGTCATATTTCACGCTGACGCCGAGCGATTTCAGCTCGTCGACGATCGGCTGCACGTGGGCCGATATCTCAGCCAGCTGTTCGTTGTTTTTGTAGATCGGCACGATCACCACCTGAATAGGAGCGAGGTGCGGCGGAAGGACGAGGCCGTTATCATCGGAGTGTGTCATGATGAGAGCGCCCATCAGACGGGTCGACACGCCCCATGAGTTGGCCCACACATATTCGGGCTTATTGTCTTTATTGACGAATGTCACATCAAAAGCTTTGGCGAAGTTCTGGCCGAGGTTGTGCGATGTGCCGCACTGCAGGGCTTTGCCGTCTTGCATCATGCCCTCGATTGTGTAGGTGTTGACAGCACCGGCAAAACGTTCGTTGGCCGATTTCACGCCTTTGATCACAGGCATAGCCATATATTTTTCAGCAAATGCGGCATACAGATCGATCATCTGCACCGTGCGCTTCTCCGATTCTTCGGCTGTGGCATGAGCGCAGTGGCCTTCCTGCCACAGGAACTCGGCCGTGCGCAGGAACATTCTTGTGCGCATCTCCCAGCGCATCACATTGGCCCATTGGTTGCAGAGGATAGGCAGGTCACGATAGCTGTGGATCCAGTTGCGGTAGGTGCCCCAGATAATGGTCTCGGAAGTCGGGCGTACGATGAGCTCTTCTTCAAGACGTGCCTCGGGGTCGACGATCACGCCGTTGCCGTTAGGATCATTTTTCAGTCTGTAGTGTGTCACCACAGCGCACTCCTTGGCAAAGCCTTCTACGTGTTCGGCTTCGCGGCACAGGAATGATTTGGGGATTAAAAGTGGGAAATAAGCATTCTGAACGCCTGTTTCCTTAAACATGCGGTCGAGTTGCTGCTGCATCTTTTCCCATATCGCATAGCCGTAAGGCTTTATCACCATACAGCCTCTGACTGCTGACTGTTCGGCCAGATCGGCCTTTACTACAAGATCATTATACCATTGCGAATAATTGTCGGCTCTCTTCGTGAGCTCTTTCAATTCTTTTGCCATAATGTGGTTCTGTCAATATGATTTGTTTATTATTTTGATTTGCTTAAAATTATATGTTCGGAATGTAAGTTACTTCAGCTTCTTTTCACGGGCAAGCTTTATCATTTTCGGACCGGGCACGAAATAGATTTCAAGCCGACGGTTTTCTTTACGGTGCTTTCGGGTGTCGTTGCTGACGAGCGGCTCCGACGAGCCCATGGCATAGGGCACTATCACGAGATCTTCCGAGATGTCGCCTTTGTCAATGGCATCCATAAACCAGTCGTAGACAGTGTAGATGCGTGATGTGGAGAGCCCCTGTCGGTACTGTTCTGATCCGGTGTCGTCGGTATGCACGGCTACCAGGATTTTGTACATATAGGGGTCTTTCATCAGTTTCAGCACCGGATCAATCACTTTCGCGGCATAAATTGAGAAGAGGGTGTCGTTCGGCAGGAAAAGATCGTCGGTCGGTATGCATATCACAAACACGTCGTCGTTGCGCATCATGTCGACGGTGTAGTTCTTCATCAGTTTCTCGGCAACTTTCTTCTGATATGCCGAGATGGATGCCCGAAGATCTTTGGGGATTTCCGGTGTGACAATATTTTGGGCTAATTCCATATCCATAAACACATCTTCCTGATAGTCGGGATAAGGATCAGCTTCGGGCGCACTTTGCTGTGCTACCATACCGGCAACCCCGACGCTGAGCAGAATTAGTGTTATTATAGTTCGTTTCATTAATATATATATGTGAGTAGAGAAGTATTGAGTGGTGTGATCAGTCCGCCTCCAGCAGAAGCGAATCTTCATAATCGATTTCAGCTCTGATCAATGGCTCGATATATTCCGTGGCGAGTGTCGCTTTCTTGTCTTTGCGTATCATTCTGACCGCGTAGTCGGTGATGTCGCGGATAAGCGCCTCTGGATCGTCGTCGGGATCATCATCCGCGAAATCGATATCGAGCAAACCGTTCTGCTCGTAATAGTCCCAGATAATATCAATAAGATTGAGCAGCTCATCATCATTGTAGCTTTCCGAAAGATCGGCCGGAAGCGCCTTGCGCATGGCTTTTATAGCTTCATTTTCATCATATTCTTTCATAATCTCATTGATTTATAGGGTTTAAGTCGAGGAGCCCCGATGGCAGCGACATTTTTATCGTTCGGTTTTCTGCGTCAATTTCAGTGATGTATTCGTCGGCAAGCGGGATGTAGAGTTGTACTGAATCGGGTGCGCGTTTATCTTGCGGACTGACGATGAGCAACACATTGCTGGTCGAATCGTCGTAATCTTCAATTTTGCCAATGACTTTCCCGGATTCCGACTCTACATTAAATCCGATCAGGTCGGCAAGGTAGAATCCGCCTTCATCATCGGAAGGCACGTCGGGCACATCGCTTTTTAGAGCGTAGATCTCTTTTCCGCAAAGCTCTTTGGCTTCATTTTCGTTGGTTATGCCGTCGATAGTCAGAAGCGTTGACGAAGAACCCCCGTTTCTGATGCCGGATATGAAGAACGGTACAAAAATACCGTCGATATCAAGTACGATGCACCGCAGTTTGTCGGGCTTGATATCCTGATCCAGATCGGCCACAATCTCTCCTTTGATACCATGTGGTTTCAAAAGAGATCCTACGGCAGCTATTTCAGAGGCTTTGATCATTTTCCACGTAAATCCATGACTGACCGACACGCCGGCCTGTTATTTTTTCTTTTTCTTTTTTCCTGTCGGCTGAACCGGAATGATGTAATCGCGTAGTTTCATCTGCGAAGAATCGATGCGTATCGCTCCGTGCGACATCTCGGCCATATCGCGGAAAATACGGGCGTCTTCAACGCCTTCTTTGTTTGCGCTCATCAACAGCTTTTTCATCTGATTGGCAATGAGCACGATCAATTCGTTGCGTTCGTCGCCTTCTTCTATTTCTGACGCCTTGGCTATCATGGCTTCGATCGTCCGTCCATACTGGCGGCGGCGCAGTTCTCCGTTGCTGTAGTGCAGGGGAGCGGGGGTGGATTTGAGATAGTCAGAACGGATTATCTCACACGGATAGTCGATGTCGAGTTTGAAATCCGACATTATCGCAAGATGATCCCACAGCTTGTGGCTGTATTCGCCTCCCGACTTCAGTTCCGGAAAGAGATTGGCCATCGATGCAATGATCTTATATGCGCAGCGGGTGCGTTCATCGCGGTCCTCAATGGTCTGGCAATAATCGATCATTGACTGTATGTTGCGACCGTATTCCGGCAGCACAAGCGGCTTCATCTGAGTATTATATCGTAGCATCTTATTCGCTTAATTATATATTTCGGTCAAAGTTACGCCATTTTTTTTATTCTCACTTAATTTCCCACCAGCTATTTTGCACAATTTCACAATTGCACACACTCGGCAGGCCGAAACGAGAAGCTCCGGCAGTCCGTAAGAGCGGATGCCGGAGCATGAATCAGTTGATTGTCGCTGATCTGACAGCGGAGATATGAATCGGCGGTTGATTACATATTCATGCCGCCGTCCACCTGGATCACCTGACCGCTGACATAGCTCGACATATCGGATGCGAGGAATGTTGCGACATTAGCGATATCCTCCACTTTGCCACCGCGGCGCAGCGGAATTTTCTTTGTCCATTCAGCGCGGATATCATCGGGAAGAGCAGCCGTCATAGCTGTTTCGATAAAGCCGGGGGCGATGGCGTTAGCGCGGATACCGCGTGAGCCCACTTCCTGTGCGATACTCTTTGCCAGTGCGATAAGGCCGGCTTTCGATGCGGCATAGTTGGCCTGTCCGGCATTGCCGTGAACGCCTACCACCGATGCCATATTGATGATGCTGCCCGAGCGCTGACGAAGCATTATGGGGAGCACGGCATTGATGAAGTTGAATGCGCTTTTAAGGTTGACATTGATCACGGCATCCCACTGCTGTTCAGACATTCGCATCATAAGACCGTCTTTGGTTATGCCGGCGTTGTTGACAAGAATGTCAATAGAGCCGAAATCTTCCTTCACTTTTGCAACCACCTCTTTGGTCTGATTGAAATCGGCGGCATTTGAGGCATATCCTTTTGCTTTCACACCGTAAGCGGCGATCTCTTCTTCGGTCTGTTTGCCGTTTTCGTCGATTACGAGGTCCGTAAAGGCAATATTTGCGCCTTCAGAAGCGAATTTCAGAGCGATCGCTTTACCGATACCGCGGGCTGCGCCGGTGATAAGGGCTGTTTTTCCTTCAAGAAGTTTCATGTCAGTTTGTTTTGTTTTCTGTGATGATTATTGTTGTATATCTGTTTTTTTCGTTAGTCAGCTTTCTAAAGTGACAATTCCATTTGTTACAAAATCGATAATGTCGTTGCACAACTTGTCGTAGTCCGACGAATCCAACTCCGACGAATTCACCGTGAAATGATCTGTTGTCATAAAGATCAGCGACATCACCGACGGAAGTCGTTCGGCCTGCGCTTTGTCAAAAGCTCCTTCGGCAACGCCTTTGTTGAGCAATTCAATAAAAAGCGATTGCTCTTTCTTCCTTGCCATATCGTAGATGCGCTCGACACGGCGGGCATCACGGCTGAAAAGCGACCGGTAACGGTCGATATGGTTCTTGGGCTTGTTAAGGGTGTCGGAAATGACGTCGAAACGCTTTGACATATATTTACGGAATTTCTCCACCGGCGGAAGATCAGAGTCGACAATTGTGCGCAACTGACCTATGATGGCGTTGCTCTCGCTCTCTACGACAGCATTGAAGATCTCACGTTTGTTTTTGAAATAAGTGTAGATGGTGCGTCTGCCTTTGTCAGAGGCAGCAGCAATATCGTTCATCGTCGTATTCTCAACGCCTTTGTTGACAAACAACTGACGTGCCACCTCTATTAATCTGTCGCGAGTTTTGCTTACCATTCTGTTTCTGTGTGGAATCCTGACATTCCGTTTATCAATTCGCGAAATTACTCAAAATTTGCCGAATAACCTTACTGTTGCCCGAATTTCTTTGAATTATTGCCGGTAATTAGACTTATTTTTCGTATCTTCGTCAGCCTAATTTCTTTGCTATGAGTCTTTACAAAACATACCACCGGACCTTCCGCTATATCCCTTTTGCCTTCATCTTCTGCATTTTAGCGGTCCTCACTCCGGCTGTTCACTCGCAGGGCATCATGCGCTATGCCACTTCGGTCGAAGGCATCGAGGCCGACAAAATAGCCATCTACATCGAAAATCTCCGCACAGGCGAGGTTGTTCTCGACGTTAACGGCGAGGAACCTATGATCCCGGCAAGCACCACAAAACTCTTTACGGCCGCAACCGTTTTTCAGAATTGCGACCTCGATTCACGCTATGCCACCGAGATTCTGACCACCGGTAAATTACATAAAGGTGTACTTAAAGGCAACATAATCATTAAGGCTTCGGGCGATCCCACCATCGGCTCTTCACATTTCACCGAATGTGGTTCATTGCCCGACAGCATCGTCGCAGCCATAATCCGGCAGGGAATCGAGACAATCGAGGGACGCATTATAATCGACAATCCGAAATGGCTCGATCAGGATGTGCCTTCGGGCTGGACCAACGATGACATCAACTATCCCTACGGCACCGGACATCATCCGTTTAACTTCGCTGACAACCGGTTCACACTGCGCTTTTTACGCGACAGTTCCTACACGCTTTCCCCCGAGAATCCTTCTGTCACAATCAAAAAGACTTCCTCCAACGCCGGTGGCACCGTGTGGCGAAAACGCAACGACGTCATTTACAATGTCTGCTATAATAAAAAGACACCCCTCGTTGTCGACCTCGCCAATCCATCGCCTGCGGGCTCTTTCATCGCCGTATTGCAGAACAAACTGACCGAAAGCGGCATAACCGTCGAAGAAAAGGATATCAAGAAAAAATCGCATGATCACGTGATCTACACGCATTATTCCCCCACGATATATGACATTCTGCGCAGCCTTGTGCTCCGCTCCGACAATATGATGGCCGAAGCGGCGCTCCGCTATGCCTATCCGGGCAAGGATCGCGAGAAAGCTGCCAAGGAAGAGGTTAAGCTTTGGAACAAACTTGGCATCGACACCCGTGATATCGTGATTGAAGACGGCAGCGGACTGTCGCGAAACAACCGCATCACGGCTTATGTGATGGCCGATATACTTGCCTGGATGTGCGATAACGACGAGAATTTCGTGCGGTTTTTGAACATGCTTCCGAAAGCGGGCGTTTCGGGAACCCTGAAATCATTCCTGAAAGGCACTCCCCTGCAGGGCCGGCTATGGGCCAAAACCGGAAGTCTCAACGGCGTGCAGTGCTACGCCGGTTATGCCGTGGACGCGGTCGGCGTGCCCACCCACATCGTTGTCATCATGGTCAATGGCTTTAAAGGATCACGAGCCGAAGTAAAAACCGTACTCCAGAATCTGCTAATTGAAAAATTGTGCGTAAATTTGTAGCTCAAACATCTACCAACTATGGCTATTGAACCGAAAGCATTGTTAGACGATTGCCTTGAACTCGAAGGCCTTATCGCGCTTATCATCCAACGTGAAAACCGGGTGCCCGATCATCTGTATGATCTCATCGATAGAAAAATAGAGTCGATTAAATGCGACGCTGACTCGCTCCGCAACGGCCGGAAGAACCCCGTGACCATTGCTGACATCCCTGTCGCCGATGCCGAAGTGGCCGCATCAGTCGTCTTCGAAGAAAAATCGGATGCCGACGAAATGCCGCCGGAGGTTTCCGACCTTCCCGAACCTAAGGAAGAGCCGCAGGAAGAATCCGCCTCGGATACCCCGCTGAAAAATGAACCGTTGTATTGTCCCGTTGCTCATCGTAAAGCCGACGCCCCGGTTTGTGAAGTGGCTGAAGGTGCGGCCGGCGCCCCTGAGGATGCGACGGATCCCGTGGCTCAGCCCGAAAATGTCGAAGTTGTCGCTGAAGTAGTGGCCGTTGATGAAGACGAAACCGTCAAAGTGGAATCGCCCGACGTCACCTTCGGCAAAACCGGCGTCGTGATCAACGACATCCTTCAGCCCACCACGCTGTCGCTCAATGACCGCTTCCGCTTCCGCCGTGAGCTTTTCGACTACAGCGACGAGGATATGGACGAAGCTATCAAAATAGCCTCGGCCATGAGCTCGGCCGAAGAAGTGCAGGACTATTTCTACAACGATCTTTGCTGGGACGAATCCGACCCGAATGTCGTTGATTTCATGCGCATTATCACCGCGCGCTTCAATAAGTGACCATTATTCATGTCCGGAAAACTATTTATTGTTCCAACTCCGGTTGGGAATCTTGACGATATGACGCCGCGGGCGCTTGAGACTCTCCGCTCATGTGACCTGATTCTGGCTGAGGACACCCGAACATCCGGCGTGCTTCTGAAGCACTTCGGCATTGACACACCGCTGTTGAGCCACCATAAGTTCAACGAACACGCTACGGTTAATACCGTTGTCGACCAGTTGATTGCCGGGAAAAACATAGCACTCGTATCCGACGCGGGGACGCCCGGCATCAGCGATCCCGGCTTTATGCTTTCACGCGAATGCCGCCGCCATGACATCCCCGTCGAAACACTTCCGGGAGCCACGGCTTTCGTCCCGGCGCTTGTCAACTCGGGGCTGCCATGCGACCGTTTCTGCTTCGAGGGATTCCTTCCACCCAAAAAAGGACGCGCGACACGCCTTCAGGAGATAGCCGACGATTCCCGCACCACGGTCATCTACGAATCGCCGCTCAGGCTCGTCAAAACGCTGATGCAACTTGCAGAAGTGTGCGGCGGCAACCGTGACGCATCCGTTTCCCGCGAAATATCTAAAGTGCACGAAACCACCGTCAGAGGCACACTGTCGGAGCTGATAGCGTATTTTAACGAAAACAATCCCCGTGGCGAAATCGTTATTATTGTCGGCGGTAAGACCAAAGAAGAATCCGCCGTTCATAAGAATAAATATAAAAATGACGATTAACTGATTAAATTATGCTGAACAAACATTTTATCATCATTCCTGTTTTAACCCTCGCAGCCGCCGTTTCCACAGGCTGTAAAGATGATCAGACAAAAGCTGAAGATCAGGCCGCTCAATCGGCTGATGCCGAAGCTCTTAATGCCGCGGCCGCTGAGAGAGACAGCCTTATAGCTCTGTTCAACGACATCGCCGGCGATATGCAACAGATCAAAGCGATGGAATCTATTGTCGCTGTCCCGTCACAGATAGGCCAGGACGGCAGTGCCCGAACAATCACTATCCGCGACGACATCCAGGCATTGCGTATCTCCCTTCAGGAACGCCGCACCCGTCTTGATGAACTCGAAAAGAAATTGGCGCAGCAGAGCGGTAAAAACTCGCAGCTCAGCCAGATGATAACAAACCTCCGTAGCCAGATCGAACAAAACGAAGCAACTATCGCTTCGCTCACCGACCAGCTCGCAGCCGCCAACATCACCATTTCGGAGCTCAACACCACCGTCGATTCACTTAACGTAACCGTTGCCGATGCCAAAACCAAAAATGACGCATTGCAGCAGCAGACCGAAGATCTCACCAACGAAATCAACAAATGCTATTACGTAATCGGCAGCAACAAAGAGCTCAAGGAACACAAAATCATTGAGAAAGGCTTCCTTCGCAAGACCAAGATCATGCAGGGCGATTATGAATTGTCCTATTTCACCCGTGCCGACAAACGCACGCTCACTCAGCTACCTGCCTACAGCAAGAAACTCAAAGTTTGGTCGTCACAGCCCAAGGACAGTTACACCATCACCACGGAGGCCAACGGAAACAAAGTGCTGAAAATCACCAATCCCTCAAAATTCTGGGCAGCCTCCAACTATCTTATCATTCAGACCGATTGACATTGAGATTCATCATAGCGCCGGCAACATCAGTTGCCGGCGTTTTTTATACTATCAGTTACGGCTGCTACCCGCTGTTAATCCAATAATTAGCTGCGTATATCCGAACCATCACTTCAATACGGTTGAAACCTGATGAAAATTGACGGTAAATAGTGGCGCGAATGCCAAAAAAAATCGCTAAATTTGCAAGCTAATTTTTACAACCGATTCCAATGGGGTTTTTCAACAAACTATTCTCAAAAGAAAAGAAGGCGACACTCGACAAAGGCCTCGAACGCACCAAAACCGGCGTGTTCGACAAGATCACAAGAGCCCTTGCCGGTAAAAAACAGATCGATGATGATTTCCTCGACAATCTTGAAGAGATCTTTATCACTTCCGATGTCGGAGTCGACACGACTCTGAAAATCATTGACCGGCTTCAGAAGCGTGCAGCCCGAGACAAATATATCAGCACTTCCGAGCTCAACACATGGCTGTGTGAGGAAATCACCGGCCTGCTCGCCGAGAACAACAACGACACCGACGAGCCTGATTTCACCATACCGGCAGGCAAAAAGCCCTATGTCATCATGGTGGTGGGCGTCAACGGCGTCGGCAAGACCACCACGATCGGCAAACTCGCCATGCAATATAAGAAAGCAGGCAACAAGGTGATGCTCGGCGCTGCCGACACATTCCGTGCCGCCGCCATCGAGCAGCTCGACGTGTGGGGCGAACGTGCCGGAGTGCCTGTGATCAAGCAGCGCCTGGGTGCCGATCCTGCCTCGGTGGCTTTCGACACACTTCAGAGCGCCAAGGCAAACGATGTCGATGTTGTGCTTATCGACACGGCCGGACGTCTCCACAACAAGAAAGGACTGATGGACGAGCTCACCAAGATCAAAAATGTTATGCAGAAAGTGGTGCCCGACGCTCCTCATGAAGTGCTTCTGGTGCTCGACGGCAGCACGGGTCAGAACGCGTTTGAACAGGCTCGCCATTTCGTTGCGGCCACACAGGTCAATCAACTGGCCATCACCAAGCTCGACGGCACGGCAAAAGGCGGTGTGGTCATCGGCATAAGCGACCAGTTTAAGATCCCCGTGAAATACATTGGCCTTGGCGAAGGTATCGACGACCTCCAGGTGTTTGACAAAAAAGAATTCGTCGATTCACTTTTTGGCAACCATTAAACAATGAGCCGCAAAAAAGTCAACGTGATATCGCTCGGATGCTCAAAAAATCTGATTGATTCCGAGCGTATCATGAAAATGCTTGCCGACGCCGGATTCACGCCCACCCATAACGACTCTTTCGACTGTGGCGCCGATGTCACCGTGATCAACACGTGCGGATTCATCGGCGACGCTAAGGAAGAATCCGTCAACACCATCCTCGAAGCCATCGAGGCAAAACAGAGCGGCCTCACCGACCGTATCTTTGTGATGGGGTGCCTTTCGCAGCGTTATCGTCAGGAGCTGCCCGTTGAGATACCGGAGGTCGACGGATGGTTCGGCAAAACCGACTGGGGCGGCATCGTTTCGTCGCTTGTCGGCAAATATCCCGCCACGGCATCCTACGACCGCATCATCACCACACCCCGCCATCATGCCTATCTGAAGATTGCCGAAGGGTGCAACCGCTTTTGCTCGTTCTGCGCCATCCCGCTCATCACCGGACGCTATCATTCGCGCTCGGAAGAGGAGATTGTCGACGAAGTGAAATCGCTCGTCGCCTCAGGCGTCAAGGAATTCAATGTCATCGCGCAGGACCTCACCAACTACGGCGTTGACCTTTACGGAAAGCAGCGCATAGCATCGTTGGTCGACAAAATAGCCAACGTGGATGGCGTCAGATGGATACGTCTGCACTATGCTTATCCCGCCGGCTTCCCCGATAATCTTCTCGATGTGATGTCCCTCCACGACAATGTGTGCAAATATCTCGACATCGCCCTTCAGCATGCATCGGATAAGGTGCTCGGCAATATGCGACGGCACATCACTTGTGAGGAAACGGAGCGCCTGCTGGACCGAATCCGCGAGAAAGTCCCCGGCATCCACATCCGCACAACGCTGATGGTGGGCTTCCCCGGTGAAGGGGAGGAGGAGTTCAATGAGCTGATGGAGTTCGCCGCTCGGCAACGATTCGAACGCATGGGCGCTTTCGCCTACTGTGAGGAAGAGGACACGTATGGCGCTAAGCATTTCTCCGACGACATCCCCGAAGAGGTCAAGCAGAACCGGCTCGACCGCCTCATGGCGCTTCAGGAAGAGATTTCAAACGAGCACCAGCAGAGCAAGATAGGAAAGATCTTTAAAGTGATTGTCGACCGTGAGGAACCCGATTATTATGTCGGCCGAACCGAGTTCGACTCTCCGGAAGTGGATCCCGAAGTGCTCATCGAAAAAACTGCTAAACTTAAAACAG
>URWH01000021.1 GCA_900551515.1 uncultured Porphyromonadaceae bacterium | reverse complement strand
CGAGCGCTTCTCGACCTGCTGGCAGCCCCTTGACAAGCCCTACCTCATCCCGGTCACCGACACGCCCGACTCGCATCCGGCCGACGCAAGCGGCGAGGAGGAATTCCGGCATTTTCTCGACAACCCGCCCGCCGACGCCTTCTGTGCCAACCCGCCGGAATCGGTGCTCCGCTCCATCCTCAACAGTTACGACCGCTCCACGCCGCATCTCTACCGCTGGAGCGTCAGCTACACCGGCGACGAATTGGCCGACATCATCCGTCGGCGCTCCGGCCGCGACTATGGCCGCATCCGGGCCATCACGCCGCTCCACCGCGGACCGTCGGGGCGCATCGACCGGCTGCGCATCGACGGCACCCGTCTGAGCCGCATCATAGGCAAAGAGCTGGAGATACGCCGCACGCTCTCCGAGTCGCACCTCTACAGCTCGGCATTCACAGTCCTGCCTTCCGAACCCGATGCCGGCGGCATACCGAGCCGCTGGACACTCCGGGGCGCCGGCTGGGGCCACGGCGTAGGGCTCTGCCAGATTGGAGCTGCCGTCATGGGCACTCGCGGCTACAGCTACCGGCAGATCCTCGCCCACTATTTCCCCGGCGCGGAACTCAAGCAGCTCTACTGATATCAACCGTCTATCCATTTATCTGACTTACAGCATCGTGAAGCACAGCAACATATCCCGCGGCTGGTTCTGGATACCCACCCTTTACACTGCCGAAGGCCTCCCCTACGTCGTACTGATGACCGTGTCGGCCGTGCTCTTCAAACGCATGGGCGTTTCAAACGCCGAGCTGGCCTTCTACACCTCGCTATTCGGTCTGCCGGCCATGATCAAACCGCTGTGGAGCCCGTTTGTCGACATGTTTCACACGCGCCGCGCCTGGATCATCGCCATGCAGCTGCTGATGGGCGCCGCGCTTGCCGCCATCGCTTTCGTGCTGCCGGGTCATCTGTGGTTCCGCGCTTCGGTAGCTTCTTTTATGATTATGGCATTCTTCTCAGCCACGCACGACATCGCCGCCGACGGCTTCTACATGCTCGCCCTGTCGGAACGCGCCCAGTCGTTCTTCGTCGGCATCCGCGCTACCGTGTTCCGCCTCGCGATGCTCATCGGTCAGGGGCCGCTGGTCATGTTTGCCGGTTTTCTCGAAGCCTACTACGGCGACATCCCGCATGCATGGGCCATTGTGTTCTACATCCTTGCCGCGGCCATGGCTATGATTGCGCTCTACCACATATTCATCCTTCCGCGGCCCGCGAGCGACAAGCCGGCACGCATTTCATCGCCGGGGTTGGTGTGGCGCGAGTTTGCCGACACATTCGTGCGCTTCTTCACGAAGCCGGGCATACTCATAGCCATGCTCTTCATGCTTCTGTATAAGCTCCCCGAAGCCCAGATTGTCAAGCTCATCCAGCCCTTCCTGCTCGACAGCTCGGCAGCGGGCGGTCTCGCGCTCTCGACGGCACAGGTGGGCTTCGTCTACGGTACTGTCGGCGTGATCGGACTGCTCTCCGGCGGCATCATCGGCGGCATCCTTGTGAGCCGCAACGGCCTGCGCCGGTGGATGATGCCTATGGCGTGGAGCATGTCGCTCTCGTGCCTCGCTTTCGTGTGGCTGGCCTATGGCGACGGTCATTCCTTCCTGCTCATCAATCTCTGCGTGTGCATCGAGCAGTTCGGCTACGGGTTCGGCACAACGGCCTATATGCTATACCTCATCAACTTCTCCAAAGGGCGGCACGCCACCGCCAACTATGCCATCTGCACCGGCATCATGTCGCTCGGCATGATGCTTCCGGGCATGATAGCCGGCTGGCTGCAACAAACAATAGGCTACGGTCCGTTTTTCATCTGGACCGCAGCCTGTTGTGTGGTAACTATCATTGTGGCGCGGATGGCCCTGCGCCATTGCTGACGGAGGTTTGCTGCCGGATCAGCAGCATTCGTGGGATTTGAGCATCAGTCCCACGCGCTCCTGCAGACCGAACAGCAGGTTCATGTCGTGGACAGCCATAGCGGCGGCGCCTTTGATCAGATCGTCGATCACCGCGTTGATAACCAGGCGGTCGCCCACGCGCTGCACGTTTATGATACATTTGTTTGTTCCGGCCACCTCGTTGAGATTCGGCATGCTCGCCGAGATAAACGTGAAGCTGTGGTCGGAATAATATTCGTCGTAAAGCCCGATGGCTTTCTCCTCGGTCATCGGCGATTTGAAATGGATCGAGAGCGAGATGCCGCGGCGCCATCCGCCGCACACCACCACGAAGGTCATCGGTGTTGCGAAATCGGGCTGGAGCGAACGCAAAGCGCGCACGATGTCGTCGGCCTCCTCGATGTCGATAAGGGCGAGCGTCTCACCCGGCTCGGCATTTTCTTCGGCCACCACAGCATTGACGTGGATGTCGCCGCACGAGAGCGCCTGCGCCTTGGCCAGCGGCATCAGGGCAAGGAGCACGGCCGAGGTCAGCGCCGGGGGCACCGAAGCTCTCATGCCGCCGCGCACCAGCGGTTTGCGGCTCAGTTCCGGCAGACCGAAGATCCATTTGTCGCCGTCGGCAAACGTGCTTTGCGGCAGCATGTCGCCGCTCACGTCGACAGTCTTCACGCGGTCGGGCACCGGATATTTCTCAAGGAAGCGCAGGCCCTCGCCCGGCTCTTCATAGCACAGGAAGAGCACGTCGACATTGTCCATGTCGGGCTGTGCCGAAAAACGCATATAGGTCTCGCCGCGCAACCCTTTGTGGAGCTGCGACACGAGGGCACCTTCGGCCTGCGGCTCCAGCACCCACGACAGTTCGACGTCGGGATGATTGATAAGAAGTTTTATGATCTCGCCGGCTACTGGCATTGAGCCGCCGGTCACTGCTGCTCGTATCATATTCTGTCTATGGTCTTTAGTGTTATGCTTATGTTATTTTCGTTTAGAAAAAATACTGTTTGCCCTCCTCCATCACCGTCGGCGGGATGATCTCCGACAGAATGGCATATATTTCGGGGCGCGAAACCTCATCGTCGACGGCCACAAACACCGTATCGGCGCCTGCTATGGTTCCCAGCACGTGTGGCGACGAGAGCTCGTCGATGTCATAAGCCACGCCGCCGGCATAACCGTTGCGTGTCTTGATGATGGCTTGGCGTCCCGAAAACGACACCGAGAGGATCGAAGCCTGACGCACGGCGTTCATGGCCTGCGTGGCCACTTCGTCGGCCGCGGTGCCGTTGGCGGCTATCACATAGCGGTATCCGCCAAGCTCTGTCGCCACTTTCGACGTACGCAAAGTCTTCAGGTCGCGCGAAAGCGTGGCCTGAGTCACGTTGCAGTTGTTAGCCTCGAGGAGATCCATCAGTTCTTCCTGGCTGCCGATTGAATTGTTCAGCAATATTTTTACGATAAGTGCCAGACGGGCTTGTCGTTTATTCATAGTGACTTTTTCTAATGAGTTTCGTTTTTATTCATCGCAAATTTAATATATCCGCCATAAATATGCAACAATCCGTAATAAAAATTCAGTTTCGCGGCCGCGAACCTGCGCTGTGAGTCTGGCTAAAGCGAAGCGCCGCCCCGAATGCTTCTCCGGAGCGGCGCCACATACATTTTATGTCACCGGTTATTCTTCGTAGCGGCGGGCGCCGTCGCTGACGATCACGGGATAGATCATAGGCTCGTGGCCATATTTCTCATTGAATTTCTTTGTGACGGTGGCGATGAAGTTGTCGTATTTGTCGTCCTTCACCAGATTGACGGTGCAGCCGCCGAAGCCACCGCCCATGATGCGCGAGCCGGTCACGCCGCACTCCTTGGCAACGTCGTTGAGATAGTCGAGTTCTTCGCAGCTCACCTCGTAGAGTTTCGACATGCCTTCGTGTGTGCCGTACATGCAGCGGCCAACGGTGTCGTAGTCGCCTTTCACGAGAGCGTCGCACACGTCGAGCACGCGCTGCTTCTCTTCGATCACATATTTTGCACGCTTATAGTCCTCTTCCGAGATCTTGTCTTTGGCTGAGTCGAGCATTGCCATGTCGGCGTCACGCAGGGTTTCGACACCAAGTGTCTTGGCCACGCGTTCACACGATTCGCGACGTTTGTTGTAGGGCGAATCCACCAGTTCGTGTTTCACTCTCGAGTCGACGAGCACCAGCTTGTAGCCGTCGAGCTTGAAGGGGAAATATTCAAACTCACCCGAACGGCAGTCGAGGCGCATCAGATTGTCCTTCTTACCGTGGACTGAAGCGAACTGATCCATGATGCCGCAGTTCACGCCGCAATAGTTGTGCTCGGTGCTCTGACCGATCTTTGCGAGCTCCATCTTCGGGAACTTGTTGTCGTTGAAAAGATCGTTGAGTGCGTTGGCGAAGCAGCTTTCGAGAGCGGCACTCGACGAGAGACCGGCGCCCAGAGGCACATTGCCGGCGAATACGGCGTCGAAGCCTTCCACGTTGCCGCCGCGCTTGATGATCTCGCGGCAAACGCCGAAAATATAGCGTGCCCACTGCTGTGAGGGTGCGTCTTCTTCCTTCAGACCGAATTCAACGTATTCGTCGATATCCACCGAATAAACGCGCACCTTATCCGTTCCGTTGGGCTTGATTTCAGCCATTATAAACTTGTCGATAGCGCCCGGAAACACGAAGCCGCCGTTATAATCGGTGTGCTCGCCGATAAGATTGAAACGCCCCGGAGCTACAAACAGCATACCCTCCGTGCCGAAACGCGATCTGAACTCATTCTGAATCTTTTCTTTCATGATAATTTTATGATTTGGGTTAATTTTTCACGGTTGAAATGATGGAACACACATTCCGTTTTAATGTAGCGAATTTACAAATTTATCAGCCATAATGCCGCCACCGACTGTTAAAAATCCATAACCGACAATACCCCCCTGCACAACACCTTCACCACCCTCTTCTGACAGAAGCACATTTCACTCATGTAATCATATCTTCCGATACAATCACGACATTTCTTCCTGCGTTTATCCGAGTGAGGCTGTGTCGTAATTAAGGTTTACGTCGCAGCCTCGGTTAAATTTGAGTGTGCTGGGTGCATAAGTAGTAAGATATGATGTAATTGTGCAAATATAGTGAAATAAAGTCAGGTATAACACAAAAGCGCCGCGCTCCTTCATTTCAGCACGAAACGGATGCACTAAAAAGATGTTTTATCTTCTTTGCAATATTCATCACGCATATTTTTGATTAATTCAAAACGACTTCATAATTTTGCAGTATAGAATCCGTGCCGCACGGCGGCCGTGACATCAGTATTAACGTCGACACATATATGGAACCCCTCAAGCATGAATGCGGCATAGCGATGATACGTCTGCGCAAGCCCCTTTCCTTTTATAAAGAGAAATACGGCACACTGCGATACGGCCTCGAAAAGCTCTATCTCATGATGGAGAAACAGCACAACAGGGGCCAGGAAGCCGCCGGCATTGGCGTTGTGAAGCTGAATGCCAGACCGGGTACTGAATATGTGTGGCGCGAACGCGCGCTCGGCACTCAGGCCATTCAGGAAATTTTCGGCAACGTGTTTCCGAAGCTCGAAGAGATGGGCATCGCCACGATCTCGGCCTCTCAGGCCGAGGACGAAGCGCCTTATATCGGCGAGATCCTCATGGGGCATCTGCGCTACAGCACCACCGGGCGTTCGGGCATAAGCTACGTCCATCCGTTCCTGCGGCGAAACAACTGGCGGTCGCGCAACCTGCTGATGTGCGGCAACTTCAACATGACCAACGTCGACGAGATCTTTGATGATGTCGTCTCCACCGGGCAGCATCCGCGTCTCTACAGCGACACCGTCATAATCCTCGAGCAGCTCGGCAACGCGCTCGACAAAGAGAATCACCGCCTCTACCGCCACTTCCGCGACACGCTCCGCGACCCGCATCTCGCACGCGCGATCGAGGACAATATCGACATGCGCAACGTCATCTCAGCGGCCGCACCGAAATGGGACGGCGGCTATGTGATGTGCGCCGCCACCGGCTCAGGCGACATGGCTGTGGTGCGCGACCCGGCGGGCATCCGTCCGGCGTTTTATTATATCGACGACGAAGTTGTAGTGGTGGCCTCCGAACGGCCTGTCATCCAGACAGTATGGGACGTCGACGCCGACAAAGTCACCGAGCTCGCTCCGGGCGAGGCGATCATAGTGCGGCGCGATGCCACGACCGATGTCGTAGGCTTGCTTCCGCAGCAGCCCAACGCGCGGTGCTCCTTCGAACGTATCTATTTTTCGCGCGGCAGCGACGTAGACATCTACCGAGAACGCAAACTACTCGGCCGCAACATCGTGCCCGCCGTGCTCGACAGCATCGACGGCGACTTCGACCACACCGTCTTCTCGTTTATCCCCAACACGGCCGAAGTGGCATTCTACGGCATGCTTCAGGGCCTCGAAGAGCACCTCGACCGGCGGAAGCTCAACCATATACGCAACCTCATCGACAACGGCACCATCTCGCCCGAAAAGCTCCGCAACATCATGAGCCGCAAGGTGAGAGTGGAGAAAGTGGCTATCAAGGACATCAAGCTCCGCACATTCATCTCGGAGGGCGACGTGCGCAACGACCTCGCCGCCCATGTCTACGACGTGACCTACGGCAGCGTGGCGCCGGGCGAGAATCTTGTGATCATCGACGACAGCATCGTGCGCGGAACCACACTGCGCCAGAGCATCCTGCGTATCCTCGACCGTCTGCATCCGCGCAAAATCGTGGTGGTCTCCTCGGCTCCGCAGGTGCGCTACCCCGACTATTACGGCATCGACATGTCGCGCCTCAGCGAGTTTGCCGCATTCCGCGCCGCCATAGCCCTCATCCGCGAGCGCGGCCTCGACGATATCCTCCACAAGACCTACGAGCGCTGCCTCGAAGCCCGGAATCAGCCGGCGCATGAAGTAGAAAACCATGTCACCGCCATCTACCGTCCGTTCACTGAGCGCGAGATCTCTCAGAAAATGGCCCAGATGCTCACTCCCGAGGGGATAGGCGCCGAAGTGCAGATCATATTCCAGTCGCTCGAAGGCATGCACAACGCCATCCCCGACCACCCCGGCGACTGGTATTTCTCCGGCCGCTACCCCACACCGGGCGGCACACGACTCGTCAACGAAGCTTTCATCAGCTTCTACGAATCATTAGAGCCTGTTCTACAATAAAGCAACGGCCGGTCACCTCAGGGGAACCGGCCGCTTTTATCGGATTATGCAGCGAATCAGAGATTGCTGTCCAGAAAAGCCTTAAAGGCATCTTCGTCCATATATCCAGCGGTGGTGACGTTTTCTTTTTTTGCTGACGAAGGATACACTATCACTACGGCAGGGATCGATCCGATCTTAAACTGATCAGCAAGCTTTTTGCAAACGTCGACATCGGCCGATGCAAAATTAGCCTTTCCCTGATATTCGGCGGCAACCTTGTGGAACACCGGGCCGAATTGCTTGCACGGGCCGCACCATGTGGCATTGAAGTCGATGACGAATGGCAGCGGCATCTCATCGGGCAGGAAAGTGTCGTCGTTCTGAAGCTCTACCACTACATCTTCAGCCGGTGCAGCCTGCTGTTCGGTCTGCCGGGATTCTTCGGCTGCTTTAACCGAATCTTCACTTTTTGATTCTCCCTTGCCGCTGCAGCCAACGAGAGCAACAGCTGCAAAAAGGGACATTGCAATTGCTATTTTCTTCATATACTGTTTGATTTTAAAATGTTCAGAATGTAAGTGCGGCATTTGTTTTGCGCACGGCGGCGGCGCTGGCGGCAAAGAGAGCCTGCTCATCGTCGGTCAGAGCGAATTTCACTATCTTCTCGATTCCGTTCTTGCCGAGGATGCAGGGGACGCCGATGCAGAGATCTTTTTCGCCATATTCACCGTCGAGAAGAGCCGAGCAACTGATGAGTTTTTTACTGTCGTGCAGCACAACTCCCACAACCTGCGCGGCAGCTGCGCCGGGAGCCATCCATGCCGAAGTGCCCAGGAGCCGGGTCAACGTGGCGCCGCCGATCATCGTGTCGGCAGCCACCTTCTTAAGCTGCTCGTCACCAACGAAAGCCGAGGCGGGCACACCGCGGTAGGCAGCATAGCGCACCAGCGGTATCATCGTGGTGTCGCCGTGACCGCCGATGACTATACCTTCGACCTCCGTGGCGTTTGCGACGAGAGCAAGGCTGAGGAAATATTTGAAACGAGCGCTGTCGAGAGCGCCGCCCATGCCGATGATGCGGTTTTTGGGCAGGCCGCTGATCTTATGGATAAGATAGGTCATGGTGTCCATCGGGTTAGAGACACATAGGATCACGGCGTTGGGCGAATATTTCAGGACGCTTTCGGTCACTGACTTAACGATGCCGGCGTTGACACCGATAAGTTCTTCGCGGGTCATGCCCGGTTTGCGGGGAATGCCTGAAGTGATGACGACCATGTCGCTACCTGCGGTCTTCTCATAGTCGTTGGTGACGCCGGTGAGGCGGCAGTTCAGGTTCAGGATGTTGGCTGTCTGCATGATATCCATGGCTTTGCCTTCGGCAAGACCCTCTTTGATATCGATGAGCACCACCTCATCGGCTATCGACTGCGTGATAAGGACATTTGCGCAAGTGGCGCCTACATTTCCGGCACCTACAACGGTTACTTTTGACATGATTTCTCTTTATTTTTTGGTTATTGTTTCTACGTTTCGGTGCCGGATAACTGACCCGGACTCCGACCGTTACAAAATTAGTGCTTTTTTCCGTAATAAAATATCGCCGCCGGGCTTTTCACATTAATTCGCATTCCGCCTCAGCATTATCACATTTTTTCATTACTTTCGCACTCTAATCCCATCAATCATGACATCACGCCTTTCATTCACAACGGTCATCATCCTGACAGTACTGTCGCTTATTTCATCCTGCCGGCATAAAAGCGCCGAAGCGATATCGGGCGGCGACACCATCACCACGCAGGCACGCCTGCTCACGCTCATCGACAAGGACGGCTACACGATAGCCGACGTCAGAAAACCATGGGGCGACGACACGACGGCGCTGCTCGAGCGGTATATCCTCGCGCCGCACGACTATCAGGGTCAGCTGCCCGAAGGCACCGTTGTGCGTGTGCCGCTGCGGTCGTCGCTGGTCTACAGCGGAGTATATGCCGGAGCCATCGATGAGCTGGGTGCCGCGCAAGCAATCACAGGCGTGGCCGACGGACAGTATTTCAACACTCCGTCGGTGGTGGAAGGGCTCCGCACGGGGCGCATCACCGATGTAGGCAACTCCATGTCGCCCTCCGTAGAGCGCATTGTCAGCGTCAGCCCAGAAGCCATCATACTCTCGCCCTACCAGGGAATGCAGGCCGGCGCGATCGAAAAGCTCGGCATCCCCATCATACAGTTTGTCGACTACATGGAATCGACGCCCCTCGGACGCGCCGAATGGATCCGCCTGCTCGGCATCCTCTACGGCAACCGCGCAGGCGCCGACTCCACTTTCGAAGCAGTCACCGAGAGCTACGACTCCCTTTGCAAGAGCATCGCCCGCTACAGCGACCGACCCATTGTCATCACCGAGCAACCGCTGACCGGCGGATCGTGGGACGTCCCGGCAGGCGAAAGCTATATGGCACGGATGCTGGCCGATGCGGGTGCTTTCTATCCCTGGCACGACACCAAAGGTGCGGGATCGCTGAAGCTCGATGCACCGGCAGTGCTCAACCGTGCCGCCGACGCCGACTTCTGGCTCATCCGCAGTCTCGGCCCGATGACCCTGCAGTCGTTGGGCGCAGGCAACCCGCTGACGTCGCAGTTCAAGGCATTCCGAAACGGCAACGTCTACGTTTGCGACACGTCCGTTGTGCCGCTTTTCGATGAATTCCCCTTCCATCCCGAACGCCTCCTGGCCGACTTCATCGCGATCTTCCATCCCGCTGCCGGCTCTACGCTCCGCTACTACCGCAAGCTCTGACAACATTATTATAAAATGCGCCGCATCCACTTGGCGGGACACGGCGCATATATCATTTTCCGCTCAGCAGAGCGTCAGCGGATAAAAAGCAGCTCGCGATACTTGGGCAGCGGCCACATCTCATTGTCGACCATCAGCTCAAGTTTGTCGATATGATAACGGATCGTTGACATGCGCGGCACCACATTGTCGTGATAGGCAATAGCTTTTTCGCGCTCCGAATCGATGCGGTTGGCCTCGCGGCGTGCGTCAACCATTTTCTCCACTTCGGTCTTTATGATGCGGGTATGCTCAGAGATAGACTCGATGGTCGACATGTCGGCTTCGATCATCCGTTCGCTTTTCTCCGGCGGGAAGACTGACTGAATCTTGCTGACGTTGTCGAGCAGAATCGACTGATAGCGCACGGCTACGGGCAATATGTGGTTGAGCGCGAGATCGCCGAGCACGCGTGCTTCGATCTGCACTTTCTTGGTGTACATTTCCCATTTCACCTCGTTGCGGGCCGCCAGCTCCACTTCGGTCATCACGCCCGTGGTGCGGAACATGTCGATTGACGACTGACGGAGATAAGCGTCGAAGATTGCCGGCACCGATGTCTCGCAGTCCAGTCCGCGGCGCTCGGCTTCGGCTTTCCACTCGTCGGAATAACCGTTGCCGTCGAAGTGTATGGGCCGCGACAGCTCGATGAGGCTGCGTATCTCTTCAAGCAAGGCGTGACGAAGCGTTTCGCCGGCGGCGAGCCGTTTGTCGATCTTTGCCTTGAACTCCATGAGCTGCTGGGCTACGCACGCATTGAGGGCTATCATGGCAGAGGCGCAGTTGGCCGACGAGCCGACGGCACGGAATTCGAAACGGTTGCCCGTGAATGCGAATGGCGACGTGCGGTTGCGGTCGGTGTTGTCGAGCATGATTTCGGGAATTTGCGACACGTTGAGCTGCAGGCCTTCCTTGGTAGAGAGATCGGTCAGCTCCTCGTTGCTCGATCTGGCGATACGCTCCAGGATATCAGAGAGCTGCGAGCCGGTGAATATCGATATAATGGCAGGCGGCGCTTCGTTGGCACCGAGACGGTGGGCGTTGGTGGCGGAGGCGATGGATGCCTTTAGGAGACCGTTGTGACGGTAGACGGCAGCCATCACGTTGACCACGAAGGTGATGAACTGCAGATTGTCCTTCGATGTCTTGCCGGGCGAGAAAAGGAGCACACCGCGGTCGGTGCCCAGACTCCAGTTGTTGTGCTTGCCCGAACCGTTGATGCCGGCGAAGGGCTTTTCGTGAAGCAGCACGCGGAAATGATGGCGGCGCGACACTTCGCCTATGAGCGACATCAGCAGGAGGTTGTGGTCGTTGGCGAGGTTGGTTTCCTCAAATATCGGCGCGAGCTCGAACTGGTTGGGAGCCACCTCGTTGTGACGTGTTTTGGCCGGGATGCCAAGCTTGTGGCACTCGATTTCGAGATCGAGCATAAAAGCCTCGACTCGCGAGGGGATGGCACCGAAATAATGGTCCTCGAGCTGCTGGTTTTTGGCCGATTCATGACCCATCAGAGTGCGTCCGGTGAGCATCAGGTCGGGACGCGCCGAATAGAGCGATTCGTCGACGAGGAAATATTCCTGTTCCCATCCCAGATACGACTTCACATGCTTCACTTCGGGATCGAAGAACTGCGCCACGGCCGTGGCGGCACGGTCGACGGAGTTGAGGGCGCGCAGCAGCGGCGTCTTGTAGTCGAGCGATTCGCCGGTGTAGGATATGAAGATGGTGGGGATACACAGGGTGTTGTCGAGGATGAAAGCCGGCGAGGAAATGTCCCATGCCGAATAGCCGCGAGCCTCGAATGTGTTGCGGATGCCGCCGTTGGGGAAGCTGGAAGCGTCGGGCTCCTGCTGCACGAGGAGCTTGCCGTTGAAGTTCTCTACCACTCCGCCTTTGCCGTTGTGCTCGATGAATCCGTCGTGTTTTTCGGCCGTTGTTTCGGTTAGGGGCTGGAACCAGTGGGTGTAATGGCGCGCGCCGTTGTCGATGGCCCAGCGCTTCATGCCTTCGGCCACGCTGTCGGCAACATTGCGGGGCAGCGGCTCTTTGTTGTCAATGGCATTGATGAGCGCCTCAAAAGTCTCGGCCGGCAGATATTCAAACATTTTCTGTCTGTTGAACACATATTTGCCGTAGTATTTCTCGGGGCGTTCGGCCGGTATTTCCACCGGATCGGCTTTGCGGTTGAAAGCTTCATCAACAACTTTAAATCTCAGCGATGACATTATTCTATTCGGTTATTGGGTGAATATTAATTATTTACAGTTACAATTTGCGGCCGCCGTTCTTATCGAGAGCCGACAGACGGCCTATGGCCTCGCGTGTGGCTTCATGGGAGGAGAAGGCGGTGAGGCGCACATAACCTTCGCCCGAGGGGCCGAAGCCTACGCCGGGGGTCACAACGATGTTGCAGTCCTCGAGAAGGATGCGGAAGAAGTCCCACGAGCTGACGCCGGCGGGCGTTTTAGCCCAGATATAGGGGGCGTTGATACCGCCATAGACCGTAAGTCCGGCCTCGTCGAGTCCGGCCCGGAGCATTGCGGCGTTGGCCATGTAATAGTCAATTGTCTGGCGCACCTGCTGCCGGCCTTCGGGCGTAAACAGCTCGGCGGCGGCACGCTGCACCACGAAGCTGGCGCCGTTGAATTTTGTCGTCTGGCGGCGCAGCCAAAGACGGCGCAGCTCAACCTGCGAGCCGTCGCTTGCCGTGCCTTTAAGCTCGGCGGGCACCACTGTGTAGCCGAGGCGGAGTCCGGTGAATCCGGCCGTTTTGGAAAAGCTCCGGAATTCAATAGCGCAGCGGCGCGCGCCTTCTATCTCGTAGATGCTGTGGGGCACGTCGGGGTCGCTGATATATGCTTCGTAGGCCGAATCGAAAAGGATCAGTGCGTTGTGCGCGAGGGCATAGTCGACCCACACTTTCAGCTGGCTGCGTGTGAGGGCTGTGCCGGTGGGGTTGTTGGGGTAGCAGAGATAAATCACGTCGGGCACTTCGGCAGGGAGTGCGGGCACGAAGCCGTTTTCGGCGGTGCACGGCAGATAAATGATGCGGTCCCACAAGCCTCCGGCGACGGGGTTGCCTGCACGTCCGGCCATGGCGTTGGTGTCGATATACACGGGATAGACGGGGTCGGTGACGGCCACGCGGCAGTCGGGCGACAGGATGTCGCCGATATTGCCGATGTCGCTTTTGGCGCCGTCGCCTATAAATATCTCATCGGGGGTCACGCTCGTCACGCCGCGCTCGTTATAGTCGCAGAGGGCAATGGCCTCGCGCAGCCAGCCGTAGCCCTGCTCGGGACCGTAGCCATGGAATGTGCCGCCCGATGCCTGCTCGTCGGCGGCGCGGTGGAGGCCGTTGACGGCGGCGGGGCATATGGGACGTGTGACATCGCCGATGCCCAAGCGTATGATGCGGGCGTCGGGATGCAAGTGTTGATACTCCGACACTTGCCTTGCAATTTCAGAGAAGAGGTAGGATTGTGGAATGCGGAGGAAGTTGTCGTTGACTCGTATCATTTTATGCAGATTAGATGTTGATTTTCGCTGATGATTCGGTGCGCCGGAAATACCGGCCTTCAAACACGGTGGTTGCCGGGCCGGTCATGAGCAGATGGCCGGCGGAGTTCTTCCTTATCTTCAGATCGCCGCCGGGCAGGCTGACGGTGATTTCGGCATCGCGGCTGACACGGCCGGTGGCTATGGCGGCAGCCACGGAGGCACAGGCGCCGGTGCCGCAAGCCATGGTCTCGCCGGAGCCGCGTTCCCACACGCGCATGCGCAGATGCCGTTCGTCGATGACCGTCACGAATTCGATATTGGCCCGCTCGGGCCACATGGGGTGACGCTCGAGCTCCGGCCCCAGGACACCGACAGGCAGCTGGCAGGGAGCATCGGCAAATATCACGCCGTGGGGATTGCCCATCGACACTGCCGTGAGCCGGAGCTCGCCGCAGGAGGTGGCCACAGGCCGGTCGATCATAGCCTGAGCATCGGAAACGACAGGCACAAGCGAGGTATCGAACAGCGGCTCGCCCATATCCACGGTAGCCTCTTCCACGGAGCCGTCGACGCCGGTATGCAGGTCGATGGTCTTGATTCCGCCGAGGGTTTCGAGTGTCAGATGCAGTTTGTCGGTCAGTCCGTAATCGTGGACATATTTGCCAACGCAGCGCGAGCCGTTGCCGCACATGCGGGCTTCCGAGCCGTCGGCATTGAAAATGCGCATTTTGAAATCGGCAACGTCCGACGGGCATATAAGAATAATGCCATCGGATCCGATGCCGGTGTGAGGCCGGCTCATCTCGATGGCAAGCTGCTGGAGGTGGCGGGGAGCGGATTCGAGGCAATTGATGTAGACGTAATCATTGCCCAATCCGTGCATCTTCGTAAAGAGAATCTCCTCCATTGACGTTTGTTGCATTTTTGACGTTGCAAAATTAATCCTTTAAAATGAAAAAACGAGCAAATTGTGCCAGTTTTTTTCAAAAATATATTCCTTTTGCACATATTGCCGGCTTCTGCCTGCAACTGCGGACACTGCGAGGTGTCACTCCATCGTGAAGCCGAGGTCGTCGATCACTTCGCGTACTGCAGCCATGTCGGGATTGCCCTTAATTACCGTTTTGCCGGTTGTGAGATCGGCAGTGACGGATTCAACACCGGGGAGTTTTGAAAGATTTTTTTCGACCATGGCCTTGCAGTGGCCGCAGGACATTCCTTTGACGATAATGATATTTTCTCCTTTTTCCATCTTTTCTGATTTGTTTGATATGTATCTTTTTATTAAAGCATTGATGAACAGCACGATGAGGAGCACGGAGCAGATGCCGGAGAAGAGGCTGACATGCAGGTGGCAGCAGGATTCGCCGGCGGCCATGGGCATCGTGAACCAGCTTCGGGGCATGAGATAATCGATGCACGTGCCGATCGCTATGGCGCCGACGACGATGGTGGCGATATAGATGGCGGCGGCTTTTTTGCCGAGCGACCGGCTGACGATGATGATTGAGGCAAAGTTTGCCGCCGGTCCGGCCATCAGAAGGACAAATGCGGCGCCGGGGCTGAGGCCTTTGAGCATGAGCGAGAGCGCGATAGGGATGGATCCTGTGGAGCATACATACATCGGCACCGCCACGATGACAACGGCGAGCATCGACAGCAGAGGATATCCGGCAAAGAATGTAAAGAATCCGTCGGGAACGAATACTGTGATGGCAGCCGCAATCACAAGGCCTATAATCAGCCATTTGCCTATGTTCTGGATCATATCCACGAAGCCATAGCGCAAGGCGTCGCGGATCTTCCCGGTGAAAGTGTCGGAGGCCGGAGCGTCGATGGTGTCCACTTCCTGTTCGGGATCGACAGCGCAGGCTTTATCCTCACGGCTTACGAGCATTCCGCCGACGAATGCGGTGACGAGAGCGGCCACGGGACGAATGATGGCAAACGCGAGACCCAGCAGGGAGTAGGTGGCTGCAATGGAGTCGATGCCGGTCTGAGGCGTGGCAATGAGGAATGAGGCGGATGCTCCGCGCGACGCACCGTTGCGACGCAGCGACACCGCCGTGGGCAGTACGCCGCACGAACAGAGCGGCAGCGGCACCCCGATCAGAGCGGCTTTAATCACTGCCCAGGCGCCGGGGCGTGCCAGGTGGTTGCGATAGAACTCTCCGGGGACGAAAGCATACAGGATTCCGGCCACCAGGAAGCCCAGAAGGAGATAAG
>URWH01000020.1 GCA_900551515.1 uncultured Porphyromonadaceae bacterium | reverse complement strand
ATAGTAGAGGGTCACCTTGTCGGAAGGCTGAATGAGCGGCCCCTCGCCTTTTTTGTCAACCTTATACACAAGGCCTGAGGCGGTTTTTACATAACCCTTGTCGGTGGCCAGGAGATGGTCGATGTAGTTGCGTCCGGCCTCGAGATTGGCATTCAGGGTAGTTTCAAACGCTTCGCGCTGAGCCTGCTGTGCTTCGGCCTGACGTTTCTGATAAAGGTCGACCATCGGCTGCATGAGGCGCTGGAGTTCGGCATCGAGCTTTTTAGCCTCCTCATCGGAAACCGGCTGGCCGGTGTAGTATTTCTGGAACGTTTCGAGGAAGAGCGGCAGGTTGACAGTCATGCCGGCGCCGTCCATGCGCTTGAACTCGCCAAGCATCTGGGTGCCGACGTTCAGACCGTCGCTGAAGCCGGTGCACGCGGTGTCGGCAAGGACAGCCTCGCGCAGACCGCGCATGAATTCGCTGCGGTAGGTGGCGAGGTCCTCTTCATTGCTGTATTTCTCGCGGGTGTCGTGGCCGAAATAGGCTCCCTGCGTGGCTCCGATGACGGTTGCGAGCGAGTCGGCAAGAGGAGCGCCGACGGAGGCGGCGGGAACTGCGGAGGCCGTGGCGACGGCACATGCGGCAAAAGCCGCGATTATGATTTTTTTCATTTTGCGTTAAGGTTTTGGGCGTAAGATTTCAATGAGCTGACGCATCCCTTCGGTGGCTTTGACAGGAAGCACGGTGATGCCGTCGGGCACCGGCACGGGGCGCGGGTCGATATAGTAGACAGGCACGCCGCGGCGGGCATAGTGGATGAGCCCGGCGGCCGGGTACACGGCCATCGAAGTGCCGATAATCACCACCACATCAGCCTGCTCCATGAGCTTGGCGGCAGGCTCGATGTTGGGCACCGCCTCCTGGAAAAACACGATGTGCGGACGCACGGGATCGCCGTAGGGGTCGCGGGTGTCGAGCGACGTAGTGAGGTTGTCGGGCGTAAGCTCGTAGACGCGCTCGGGATGCTTCATCGAGCGGATTTTCATAAGCTCGCCGTGGAGATGCAGCACGTTGGAGCTGCCGGCGCGCTCGTGAAGATTGTCGACATTCTGGGTGATCACCGTCACGTCATACCATTTTTCAAGCTCGGCGAGCGCGCGGTGCGCATCGTTGGGCTGCGCTTTCACAAGCTCGGCACGGCGGGCATTGTAAAAATCGTGAATCAGGGCCGGATTACGGTTGAATCCGGCGGCACTGGCCACCTCCATCACGGGATAGTTTTCCCAGAGGCCGCCGGCATCGCGGTAGGTCTTGATGCCGCTTTCAGCACTGACGCCTGCTCCGGTGAGCACAACGAGTTTGGGGAGTTTCACTTCTGCCATATAAGGGATGCTTTAGATGGCTGTCAACCAACGATTTCAATATCAAACACAAGAGTTGAGCCGGGTTCGATAGAGCCAGCATTCTGCTTGCCGTAGCCGAGATCCTCGGGAATATAGATGGTGGCCTTGGTGCCGGCGGGAAGAGTGGTAAGCGCCTCACCGAAGCCGGGAACAACCATTTCTGGTTTGAACGAAACAGGCTGTCCTTTCGAGGAATCGAATTCGGTGCCGTCGATCAGACGTCCGGTGTAGATCACTTTCACGTCAGCGCCATTTTTTGCCACGGCGCCGCTGCCCTGCCGGATCACCTTGTAGGCAAGGCCGGAAGGCGTCACCTTTATGGAGGGATCGGCGGCTATCGTTTTCTTCATGAATGCATCGCCGGCTTTTTTGTTTTTGTCAAACTTCTTCCCGGCCTCTTCCTGCATGCGCTGCTGTTCCTTAGTCTGATAGTCCATCAGAATGTTTTGCGCGCGCTCCGAAAGCGGAGCCAAAGTGGCGGATGCCTTGTCGAGAGCCGCCTGATCAATGCTGTCGCCCATGAACGCTTTGTTGAATTCCGAAAGGAATGCTTTGCGGTTATAGGCTATGCCGGCTTTTTCATACATGCGCATCTGCTGCATCAACTGAAGGCCGAAGCCAAGACCCTGATAGTAAGCGTCGGCTTTCTTTGAAGTATCGCCTTCAAGCACGGTTTTCAGACCCTTGACAAACTGTTTGCGGTCGAAGTCCTTGCGGTACTGCTCGGGCATATTCCGGAAGTTTTTGCTCAGGTCATAACCTATCTGAATACCGGAGAAATGAGCGAGCGAGTCGGCAAAAATGTTCATTTCTACAATGGCTGGGATGTTGTCGCCATCATCCTCCATTTCATCATCGGAGGTCTTTTTATCGCATGCCGCGAACAGAAGGACGGCTGCAAGTGAGGCGCAGCAAATCAGATGTTTTTTCATCGCTTAGGATAATCGTCTTTATTTACGCTCAGTGCCGCAACGGCCGAAGCCGCTGCAGCACTTAAGCTTTTATGTTCAATATGCTTTATGATCGCCGGGGTTATTTCTTAGCCTGATCTTTTTTAGCTTTTGCCTCGAAAGCGGCTCTTTGGGCTGCATTCTGGGCGGCGACCTCTTCCTGCGGGGTGACTTCTACGATCTCGATATCGAACACGAGAGTCGAGCCCGGTTCGATAGAACCTGCATTCTGCTGGCCGTAGCCGAGGTTTTCGGGGATGTAGAGAGTGGCTTTTGTGCCGGCGGGCAGTGTGGTGAGAGCTTCGCTGAAGCCGGGAACCACGCGGTCGGCTCTGAATGCTGCGGGCTGACCTTTCGATGAATCGAATTCAGTGCCGTCGATCAGACGTCCGGTGTAGATCACTTTCACGTTATCTTCTTTCTTTGCCACTGCGCCGGTGCCTTTTTTGGTCACTTTGTAAGCTAAGCCACTGGCTGTCTTGACGATATTCTTGTCGGCTTTGAGCTGTTTCTGTACGTAAGCAGCGCCGGCTTTTTTGTTTTCTTCAAATTTCTTCTGGGCTTCTTCCTGCATGCGCTGCTGTTCCTTCATCTGATAGTTCATGAGGATATTCTGTGCGCGCTCCGAAAGCGGCATGAGAACTGAGCGTACAGAATCGGCCATGACAATGTCGACAGAGTCGGCTTTAAAGGCCTTCTTGAACTGCTCATAGAAGAGGTCGCGATTGTAGTCGATGCCGGCTTTTTCATACATGCGTATCTGCTGCATCAGCTGAAGGCCGAAGCCAAGACCCTGATAGTAAGCGTCGGCTTTCTTCGCGGTGTCGCCGTTGAGCACCGTCTTCAGACCCATGAGGAACTGATCGCGGTCGAAGTCCTTGCGGTATTCTTCGGGCATGTTCTTGAAATTCTGGTTGAGATTATCGCCAATTTCGATGCCGCTGAAATAGGCCAGAGAGTCGCTGAAGTCTTTTGGTTCCGAACCACCGCCGAGACAGGAGGTCATGGTGGTGAAGAGGGCGGCGATGCCGCCTAAGATCAATGTTTTTTTCATGCTTGGTTTATTTGTTGTTCTGATTATTGTCATTGTTTTCAGTTTCAGGAGCGGCCTCCCCGGCTTCGGGAGCGGCTTCCTCAGCCGGAGCGTGACGGAGGTCGAGCAGCTCAACGTCGAAAATCGTTGCAGCGCCGCCGGGTATGAGTCCTTTCACACCCTCCTCGCCATAGCCTATGGCTGCCGGGATGTACAGACGGTATTTGCCGCCTTTTTTCATCATCTGGAGCCCTTCGGCGAAGCCGGGAATCGTTTCATGAACCAGGAAGGGGGTGCCCTCCTCCTCATTCATCGATTTGTTGAACACCTTGCCGTTGATGAGGCTTCCGGAATAGCGCACGAGCACTGCGTCGCGCGGACCGGGCATCTCGCCTTCGCCTTCGGTGATCACCTCAAAGAGCAGTCCAGAGGGCTTGCTCACAACGCCTTCGCGCTTGGCCACCTCGGCAAGGTAGGCCGGCGACTGCTCGACGATGGCTTCCTCTTCGGCTATGCGCGATAACAGGCGGTTGATATAGTTTTCGGCCGACGCGGGAGTGAAGCCGGTGCGGCGTCCTTTGGGAACGCGGGAGAGCACATAGGCGAAAGTGTCGAAATTGATATCGAATCCGCCCACGCTTTCCAACTGGCGCAGACGCTGAGCCATTGCGACGCCGTCGGCAAATCCTGCATATCGCAGGCCGCCCTTCTGTGCCATCTTGAGAGCCTGATGCACGCCGCGCATATATTCATCGCTCACGGCTTTGCCGTCCTTTTGGGCTTTCGTAGTGAGATAACCGGCCCAGAGCATGGCGAGGGCGCGGTTGACCGAATCGGCCTCCTGATGGGTCAGAGGCGCGGGCCGGCTCATGGCCGCACGCCGGGCTATCAGGCTGTTCATATAGCTGTCGGCTTCGGCCGATGTGAATCCTGTCGGCTTGCCGTTCTGCACGCGGCTTATCTGCCCGGCGAATTTGTCGAGATCAAGCTTGAAAGCACCGAGCTCTTCCACCTGACGCAGGCGGTGGGCTATCACTACGCCTTCGGCAAGTCCTTGATAGCGGGCATCGTCGGCAGCGGCCAGACGGATAGCCTCCTGACAGCCTTCCATATATTGCTCGCCGCCTTTCTCGCCGGCCTTCTCCATGCGCGTTTTGGCCGTCTGGCCGAGGATGGTGGCCATGGCGTGAGGCACGGAGTCGGATTCGGCGCGCGACAGCTCATATTTGGGAGCCGCAGTGGCCGCAGACGTTGAAGCCGCCAGCAGCATGACAGGCAGAAGCCGCTTGAAACAATTTTTCATTTGTTTGAAAATTTCTGCGTGGTTATCGCGGCACGGCTCACTTGCTGATCACCTTGATGAGCTCGACATCGAAAATAAGGGTGGCATTCGGGCCGATGACGCCGCCGGCACCGTTGGGGCCGTAGGCGAGAGCCGACGGGATGAAAAGACGCCATTTGGCGCCCTCTTTCATCATCTGAAGGGCCTCAACCCATCCGGGGATCACCTGTGTGACGCCGAAGGTGGCGGGTGCGCCGCGCTCTACGGAGCTGTCAAACACGGTGCCGTCGATCAGGCGCCCGGTGTAGTGAACGGTCACATCGTCGGATGCCTTGGGCTGTGCGCCGGTGCCTTCCTCAATCACCTCATACTGAAGGCCGGAAGCTGTGGTGTGCACGTTTTCGCGGGCACCGTTCTCGCCGAGAAACTTCTCGCCGGCTTCGGCATTGACCTTGGCCATGGCTGCGGCCTGCTCGCGCTGACGCTGCTCCATCTCGCCAAAGAATTTCTGAATCTCGGCTTTTGCTTCCTCGTATGTCATCTTGGGCTTTTCGCCGCTGTACACGGCTTTCACGCCATCGGCGAAATCGCTGTAGTCGAGCGTTTCGATGCCGCTGCTTTTGAAGTTGTTGCCCATGCTGAGGCCTAATGCGTAACTTATTCTGTCAAGTTGTTTTGTTTCCATTTTATATATCGTTTTTTCTATTTGTCAGTACTTGCTGTTTCAAGCTGCAAAAATAGCCTAAAAATCGCGCATGCCCGCATTTTTTATTGAAATTTTTCTTACAAACTGTTTAAAATTATTCCTAAATAGGTTCCGGACAAACATTCCGCTTGTTTCAGCCGCCGAATCCTGAATAATCTTGCCGTTTCGCGAGGCCTATGAGGCAGGCGCTCAGTTATTACAACAATCCGGGCAAGGCTAAAGTTAAGAGCCGGTTCGACAATAAATGTTAACATATTTTGTGGGATAGAGGGGTCTCATTGTCGAACCAGCTCTAAAAGCCCGTAAAACAATCAGGCGGGGATACCGTGATGCGATATCCCCGCCGATATGGTCTTGTCTGTGCCGGCTATCAGTCGCGGTTGCCGAAGAAACGGAGCAGATAGAGGAACAGGTTGATGAAGTCGAGATAGAGACTGAGGGCGCCCAGCGTGGCGAGCTTGCCTACGGAATCCATCGGAGCCTGCTGAGCCATAGCCTTGATCTGCTGGGTGTCCCATGCGGTAAGGCCGATGAAGATAAGTACGCCGAGACCGGAAATGAGCCAGTCAAAGCCGGTGCTCTTCATGAAGATGTTGACCACCGAGCAGATGATCAGGCCAAAAAGGCACATGATGAGAATCGAGCCCCAGCGGCTGAGATCCTTGCTGGTGAAATAGCCGTAGACGCTCATGGCGCCGAACACGCCGGCGGTGATGAAGAAGGTCTTGGCAATCGATGTAGCGCTGTAGGCATAGAAGATCGGGAAGAGCATCAGACCGTTGACTAACGCGAAAATATAGAACAGGAGCGATGCTGTGGATGAGCTTATGCGGTTGATACGGCCCGAAACGTAGAACACGATGCCGAGCTCAACGATGACGAGCGCGAAGATTGCCCAGCCGTTGGCGGCAAAGAATGAGGCCACGCTCATGTTGCCGGCGCAGAACAGCGCGACGAAAGCCGTCACGAGCAGACCGAGAAACATTTTGACGTAGACACGCTTCATGACGGACGACACTTTCATGTCCATCTCGTAAGCGTTCTGAGGAGTGAAGTACTCCGGATAGTTGTTATTCATAATATATAAGTGGTTAGTTGTTTTCAAGTTCGTTTATTAAAATTAGACTGTCTGTGGTGCTGTTGGTTTAACGCGCATCACATGCGTTCGGGCACGCGGATGCCGAGCAGCCCCATGCCCGACTCGATGGTGCGGGCGGTGCAGAGCGACAGGGCAAGGCGCAGGGCGCGCACGGCCGGATCCTCTTCCTTGAGAATCGAGCAGTCGTGGTAGAACTGGTTGTATTCCTTCACCAGGTCATACACATAGTTGGCTATGAGAGCCGGGCTGTAGGAGCGTCCGGCTTCGGCCACCACGGAGGGATAGTCGGCGAGGCGCTGGATCACGGCGATCTCACGTTCGCCGGGTTTCACGCCGGCATAGTCGGTGAGATCCATGCCCTCGGCTTCGGCTTTGCGGAGCACCGAGCGGATACGTGCATAGGTGTACTGGATGAAGGGACCGGTGTTGCCGTTGAAGTCGATCGACTCTTTGGGGTTGAACATCATGTTTTTGCGCGGGTCCACCTTCAGAAGGAAGTATTTCAGCGCGCCCAGACCCACCATCTCGGTGATTTCGTCGATCTCCTTTTCGGAGCAGCCGTCGAGCTTGCCGAGCTCGGCGCTGACCGAGCGGGCCGTGGCCACCATCTCGTCCATGAGATCGTCGGCGTCGACAACCGTGCCTTCGCGGCTTTTCATCTTGCCCTCGGGCAGCTCAACCATGCCGTAGGAGAAGTGCACGAGGTCTTTGCCCCACTTGAAGCCGAGGCGGTCGAGCAGCAGCGAGAGCACCTGGAAGTGATAATTCTGTTCGTTGCCCACCACGTAGATCATCTTGTCGATGGGGTAGTCCTGATAGCGGAGCTTGGCGGTGCCGATGTCCTGGGTCATATACACGGAGGTGCCGTCGGAGCGCAGAAGCAGCTTATGGTCGAGGCCGTCGGCTGTCAGATCGGCCCATACCGACCCGTCGTCCTTGCGGTACATGAAGCCTTTCTCCAGTCCTTCGAGCACTTTTTCCTTGCCTTCGAGGTAGGTCTGACTCTCATAATATATCTTGTCGAAGTCTACGCCCATGCGGCGGTAAGTCTCGTCGAAGCCGGCATAGACCCACTCGTTCATCATGGCCCAGAGCTTGCGCACCTCGGGATCTTTGGCCTCCCAGGCGCGGAGCATGGCGCGGGCTTCCTGCATCAGCGGCGAAGCCTCTTTGGCCTCTTCCTCGCTCATGCCTTTGGCCACGAGATCGGCCACTTCCTGTTTGTAGTGCTTGTCGAAAAGCACGTAGAAATATCCTATCAGGTGGTCGCCTTTCTCTCCGCGGCTTTCGGGTGTGCAGCCCTCGCCCCATTTCTTCCAGGCGAGCATCGATTTGCAGATGTGAATGCCGCGGTCGTTGACTATGTTGGTCTTGATCACGCGGTTGCCGCACGCCTTGAGGATTTCGGAGAGCGAATAGCCCAGCAGGTTGTTGCGCACGTGGCCCAGATGGAGCGGCTTGTTGGTGTTGGGCGACGAATATTCCACCATTATCAGCGGCGAATCTTCAGTCGGCTCCACGGTGCCGTAGTGCGGCGTGTTCTGGATGTGGTTGAGCACCGACGCCCAGAATCCGGGCTCGATGACTATGTTGAGGAAGCCTTTGATGACGTTGTAGCGGTCAACGGCCGGTTCGTTTTCCACGAGCCAGTCGCCGATCTCACGTCCGACGGCCTCGGGCGATTTTCGGGCGGCTTTCACCCACGGAAACACAACGACAGTGAGGTTGCCTTCAAACTCTTTCTTGGTGGCCTGAGGCTGGATGGTGGCGGGATCGGCATCCACTCCGTAGAGCTGCTTCACCGCGCGGGCCACGCCCCGGGCTATAATATCATCTATCGACATAGCAGTATTCTTTGTTTTTATGAATTGATATCAGAGGACTGCAAAATTACAACTTTTTTTTGTAACGGCTGCAATCCGGGCGGATTCAGAAGCTTTTAGCGCATCTGTTTCAGTCGCGCGAGGCTCCGCCGACAAGATCTTCGAAGAGAGTGATAAACCTGTTGGCTATGGCCCGGGAAGAGAAACGCTCGCGCACATGCTCGTGAAGCGCCTGGCGGTCGGGCGTCTGTTCAAGAGCCCAGAGGAGGCCTTCTACCACGTCGGCCGTATCGGGATAGCGCGCTATGTAGCCGTTGACCTTGTGGTCCACGATGTCGTCCTGGCCGCCATGGCCGAACGTGACGGGCAGACAGCCTGCCGCCTGTCCTTCGATCAGCGTGCCGGGGAGGGTTTCGTAGTGCGATGTTGAGAGCACCACCGAGGCACGAGCATAGATTTCGCGAAGCATCCGGGCGTCGTTGATGCGTCCCAGCGCCATATGCGGAAAGCGCAGATCGGCCAGCGCGTTTTCATCGCGTATCTGCCCGAAAAACACCATAATCGTGTTTCGGGCCGCCTCGGGATGATTGTCAAACAGATCATTCAGGGCTTCGACGGCGAGATTGAGACCCTTGATGGGATCGTCGAGACGCGCGGCGCCCATGAGTATCACCTTGTAGCCGTCGGGGATATACGAGAATTTGATCGAAGGCTCTGTCTTGAACGAGTCGACGGGGAAAGCATTCGGAATCACGCACACGTCGCGGTCGCGCAGCAGCGAGCTTTCGCGTGCGCGGTCGGCGAGCCAGTGGCTCACGGCCACGAATTTGATGGGCACGGTGTCGTAGAGCTTCTTTTTGCGACGCCACACCGTGGCCGACAGGTCGTTGTCTCCTTCACCCTTGAGCAGAGGGCACGCGCCGCACGCGACGGTGTAGCGACGGCAGTCGTAGGCGTGATGACAGATGCCCGTGAGATTCCACATATCGTGCATGATCCACACAAGCGGCTTGCCGCGGAGTCCGAGGCTCCGGATGCCGGAAAGCGAAAGCAATCCCTGATTGATCCAGGTGAGCACGATGACGTCGGCATCGCGGATCCATTTTTTATCTACGGGATCCAGGCCCGATGACGCCGTCGACACCTTGAAGAGATTCTCGCGCGAGAATCCGTTGGCCAGGGCTATCCGCGCACGTTCGGTCAGAAACGACCATCCGCGGCGGAAACGGCCAGCGCCTACGGGTATGACGGCTTCGTCGTCGCTCAGTTTGTTGAACACGATCATCCTGGCATCGACGCCTTCGTTGCGCAGCGCATGCATGAGCCGGCGCGTCACGACAGCGGCACCGCCGAGATTGTCACTGTGGCTCAGGAATACTATGCGGAGAGGCCGGTGCCGGCTGTCAGCCTCTTTGCCGGCGCCCACGGAAGTGTCACTCATTCTTTCTTTCATTTTTTATTGCCGGTACGGCAACGATTTCTATATCTTTCAGTTTGAGCCGGGCCTCAAGATACTCTTTCAGCTTTTCGCGCTCTTCGCCCGGGATGTTGCGCGAAAAATGCACCAGCGCCACGTTGACGGTGTCGATAGTGCCGGTGTTAACTTCCGTAAACAGACTGCGGCTCACCGAGATGTCGACCACGGCGGGGAACACTATGTTGAGCCCAGGCGCCACGAGCAGGCCGTCGTTAGAGTCCGAGAGCTTGAGCACGGCACGCAGCGAATCGATCTGCTGTTGCTGCGCCATGATCGTCGACTGCGCTGTCTGGTATATGACCTTGGCATCTTCCGACGACGTCGGCGCCGTATTGCCCGAGGATGCGAGGCTCCCCTGCACTATGCGCAGTCGCGTGCCCTCCAGATTGTAGAATTTGAGCTTCGATTCGAGAGCCGCCTCAAGCGAGTCGAGAGGCAGCGGGCGCCCGATGAGCGTTATCGATATGTAGCGCTGGCCCTTGTCGGTGTAGGCTTTGTCGGAAACCACCTGTGTCTCGGGGAAAATACATTCGTGAGCCACAAAATCGCCGGCCTGCATCTGAAACTTGTTGTCGCGCAGCATGGCATATGTGAGCCAGATGCTTGGGAGCATCGTCAGCACGGCAAGCGTATAGACAATGCGCCGCACGCGCTGGGCACGCTTGTTGTCGATGATGTCGGCACCCTTGTATCCAAGCAGCTTGCACCCGATGAATGTAGCGAAGGCAATGTAGATCGAGTTGATGAGAAACAGATAGAAAGCGCCGAAGAAATAGTTGAGCTGCCATGTGGCCAGTCCGTAGCCTGCCGTGCAGAGCGGGGGCATGAGGGCGGTGGCTATGGCCACACCGGGTATCACATTGCCCTTGCTGCGGCTCCCGATGGCGAGGATGCCGGCGCCGCCGCCCACGAAGCCGATGAGCACGTCGTAGATGGTCGGCGAGGTGCGCGCAAGGAGTTCGCTGTGGCCTTCGCTCACGGGCGATATGAGGAAATAGACCGTGGAGGCGAGCACAGAAAATCCGGCCGCCATCAACAGATTGCGCAGCGCCCGCTTGATCAGATCGAAATCGTGGATTCCCACGCCCAGACCTATGCCGATGATAGGACCCATGAGCGGCGAGATGAGCATGGCGCCGATGATCACGGCGGTGGAGTTGGTGTTGAGGCCGAGCGAGGCTATGAGGATGGCGAGGATGAGGATGAGGATATTGGTGCCGTGAAACGACACATCTTCTCGGATCGACTTCTCGGCATCGGCCTGCGGCACAAGCTGACTGCTCATCGTGAAATAGTTCACGATGAAATTGGTCAGTCGATTGGTCAGTTTCATTTTCATTACAGTAGTTGTTGCGGCATTGTCGTCTTGCGCTATGTCATTTATGCTTTGCAAAGCCCAATATTTTATTAAGCGGCAAAAGTTGGGAAATGTTCATTTTTTCAACTTTCAGCACCACGAAAATATAAGCCGCAAGCATCACCGTGCGCACGCTCATATTGAGTATGCTGCTGTCGGTGGCTATGACCAGCGACAGCCCGTAGAGCCCCAGGGCGAGGAAGAAATAGAGCAGCAGACGCGGCACATTGTAGCCGATAGGATATTTCACGCGACCCACGGCGTAGGAGGCCACCATCATCAGAGTGTAGCATATCAGTGCGGCAACGGCGCACCCCATATAGCCCCACACCGGCACGAGAAGCAGGTTGAAGAGTATGGTGACAGCGAGGCCAAACAGCGAGAAGTAGGCACCCCAGTAGGTGCGGTCCGTCAGCTTGTACCACAGCGAGAGGTTGAAGAACACGCCGAAGAAAAATTCGGCTATCATGATGATCGGCACCACTTTCAGGCCGCTGAAATATTTGGGAGAGATGAAATAGCGCAGCACGTCGAGATAAAACATCACGCCCATGAATATGATCATCGAGAAGATCACAAACCATTTCATGGCGTCGCGGTAGCTCTGCAGGCGGTCCTCGCCGCGCTCTTTGCTCTGAGCGAAAATAAACGGCTCATAGGCGAAGCGGAATGCCTGGATGAACATCACCATCACGATGGCTATCTTATAGTTGGCGCCGTAGATGCCGAGCTGCTGCATGGCGGTGGACTTGTCGGCCACCAACGACGGCAGCATGATCTTGTCGATTGTCTGGTTCATGATGCCCGCCACGCCGAGAATCAGCAGAGGATAGCTGTAGATGAGCATTTCGCGCCACAGCTTGGTGTTGAATTTCCATTTGAAGCCGCGCAGCTCGGGCATGAGCAGCACCAGATTGAGCAGCGAGGTGATGAAGTTGGCCAGGAATATGTAGCCCACGCCGAACGTCGGGTCGTAGAACCAGCTGATCGTGCCCGGGCACACGCGCCACAGCCACGGGCAGAGGAGGATGAAAAAGAGGTTGAGCGCGATGTTGAGCGCGATATTGACTATACGCAGCAGAGCGAAGCGCATGGCGCGGTGACGGAAACGCAGATAACTGAAGGGGATGGCGGTGAAGGCGTCGAGCGCCACGGCAGCGCCCATCAGCAGCACGAACGACGGACGCCCCTCGCATTCCATCATCCGGCTCACGGGCGTGATGAACACGCACAGCAGCACGAAAAACGCCGTCGAGCTGACGGCCAGCGACGTGAGCGATGTAGAATACACCTCCATCGGATCGCTGTAGCGCTCATGATTGGCAAAGCGGAAGAAGCCCGTCTCCATTCCGTAGGTCAGAATGATCAGAGCGAGAGCCACGATGGAATACACAAATGTCACCAGACCGTATTCGGCCGGGGGAAACATGATGGTGTAGAGCGGCACCAGACACCAGTTGAGAAAGCGTCCTATTATGCTGCTCATTCCGTAGATGGCCGTATCCTTGGCCAGTGATTTCACTTCACTCATATCATATGACGGCTTTGGCGCCGGAACCGGAGGGGGCTCAGAACAGCGAAGGGGTGTCGGCGGAGCGCTGATGCCCGAGATGCACATAGGCCAGCTCTGTAACTTCGCGTCCGCGCGGCGTGCGCTTGATGAATCCTTCTTTTATAAGATAGGGTTCGTAGACCTCCTCAATAGTGCCGGGATCCTCGCCGAGAGCTGTCGCTATGGTTCCGAGCCCGACGGGGCCGCCTTTGAATTTGGTTATAATCGTTGTGAGAATTTTATTGTCTATTTCATCGAGTCCGTAGCGGTCGATGTTGAGGGCTTCGAGGGCATAGCGGGCTATTTCGGGCTCGATCACGCCGTTGCCTTTCACCTGCGCGAAGTCGCGCACGCGGCGCAGAAGGGCGTTGGCTATACGGGGCGTCCCGCGGCTGCGCAGGGCTATCTCGTGGGCAGCCTCGCCGGTGCATTTCACGTTGAGAAGGCCGGCCGACCGGAGGATGATGCGTTCGAGCACTTCGTGATCGTAGTATTCCAGATGGCAGTTGATGCCGAAACGCGCGCGAAGAGGCGACGTCAGCAGGCCGCTGCGCGTGGTGGCGCCTACAAGCGTGAACGGCGACAGCGAGAGCTGCACGCTGCGCGCCCCGGGGCCTTTGTCGATCATGATGTCGATGCGGTAGTCCTCCATTGCCGAGTAGAGATATTCCTCCACAACGGGGCTCAGGCGGTGGATCTCGTCGATGAACAGCACGTCGTTTCTCTCGAGCGACGTGAGGATGCCGGCCAGATCGCCCGGCTTGTCGAGCACAGGGCCTGAGGTCACTTTAAATCCCACGCCGAGCTCGTTGGCTATGATGCCCGAAAGCGTTGTCTTGCCCAGGCCGGGAGGACCGAAGAGCAGTATGTGGTCGAGGGCCTCGCCGCGCATCCGGGCGGCGGTGACGAAAACCTTGAGGTTTTCCACCACCTTCTCCTGACCGCTGAACGCATCAAACTGCGACGGCCGCAGCGCTTTTTCTATCTCGCGCTCACGGTCGGGCATCTCGATGCCTTCCTGTGCCTGACGTATGTCGAATTGATCGCTCATCGGATGATGACTGTTTCGGGGATTCACTTTCCGCTCTTGCCGGCGGCATACAGCACCGGATTGGTGGCGGGATCGTTGTACATCTTCATCTGACGGTAGACCTTCATGTATTTGCGGCCCGCCTCGATATCGTCGATGAGCTGGTTGACGGCCGTCGTCAGGTCGGTGAGCTGCTCGCGGAGCACGCCCAGCTTGGCGGCGCAGCGGGATATGTGGGCTTCGTCGGCGTCGGTGCGCGCTGTTTCAGCCTCCATGTGGTAGATCTTGAGGGCCAGAATCGACAGGCGGTCGAGCGCCCATGCCGGGCTCTCGGTGTTGATGGTGGCATCAGGAAGCACCATCCCCGTGGCATATTTGTCAAGGAAATAGGAGTCGAGCTGCTCCACCATATCGGTGCGCACCTGATTCGACCGGTCGATGCGGCGCTTGAGGGCCAGGGCGGCAACGGGATCTATTTCGGGGTCGCGGATGATATCTTCGAGATGCCACTGCACGGCATCTACCATATTTTTGGCAAAAAGCGTGTGCTCAAGCGAGCCTTCGGGATAGGGATTGGCGATCACGGCGTCAACATCGTCGGTCACGTGATACTGTTCGGTGGCCTGGCGGAATATTCCGTAGCATTTATCGGCTATCTTCATGATTTATATCGTTTTGGGGGTTTTTTATATCTGTTCAATACGGTTTTTCGTCGGGGAATATGCCGCCGTCGGGGCCGATACGGTCGAGCCATACGCGCCTGACGTCGGTCCAGCGGTAGTAGGGTCCCGACACCGGCTTGGCCGGCAGACGCATCTCTTTTTCATTATAGAGCACTTTGACGAGCACGTCGTCGGGCTTGCAGGCGCCCTTGCCGGCGGGGCGGTAGAAGATCATCTGTATGTTGCTCGCCATCGGCAGCAGGTCGTAGTTGTGCCAGCGCTTCTCGAGCGTGGCGAGGTCGTTGATCTCGTCGCCGCAGTCGTCGAGCTGCATCAGCACGGCCATAGGCATCACCACCACTTCGTGGCCGAATCGCATGTTGGCGCCGTGGCGCTGACTCATCACGGCCGTGTCGGCGCTCTCGATCCAGTTGCGCATCAGATAGCGCTGCCGCTGAGGTCCGGCGCCGCCGGTGTGGGCGGTGTTGCCGAAGCTGAGAAACCATCCGGCATTGTCGCGCACCCACTGATTGTGGAGCTGGCTGTCGGTGAAGAGGTCGTAGGGAGCCTTCTGATCGTAATGGCTCTGCGCGTTGGCGGCGATGCGGAATATGGCTTCAAACAGGCCGCGGGCATTTACCGAATCGGCCACAAACTGCGGATCGTCGACAAGCTGCAGGGCGAAGGCATTGTAGTCGATAGGGGTGGCGTCCTCGATCGGCTGCAGAAGCCCGTTGCGGGCCCAGGCTATACTGTCGGCGGCTTTATCGCTGAAGTTGAGATAGCGCACGTCGCGCTTCGAAGCGTCGGTGGTGATATCAATGACAGGATTGAATGTGCGGAATTCGAGCATCTCATTGTCCATCGACAGGATACACCGCACCACGTCCGTTGAGCGTGCCTGGATATATGCGTCGCCGGCAAACACTTCGGGGAAGTTGGCCGTCATGCGGCGCGCTATGCCCCGGTGTTGAGCGGCACCCAGCGGTGTCAGCTCGCCGTCACGTCCCCGCGATGCCATCTCTATTTCACGCAGCTGGCTGAGCAGCTCTTTGCCACGCGCGGTGAGCTTGCCGTTGCGCTCGGCCGAACGAAGCTCGTCGATGGGCGAACGGTAGACCCACTCCCCTATATGCCAGCGGCTTCCGTGGCGCCCGTAGTGCTCGATATGAAACGGCTCATAGCCTGCGGGGGCGGCCGTCAGTGCCGGTAACTCGAGCTCCGGATAGGGATAGGCATAATAGTTGCTTGCCGTGCGGCGGTTTTCAACCGTCGGTTCGGCGCCCCGGCATATTGCCGGAATGAAAGCGGCCGCGATGACTGAAAACAGTATTATCTTCTTCATAATCGGTGGTGGTGTGATGATGGCCCGCGGTCAGCGACGGACGGTGCCGGCCGTGACCCGACCCGGGCGGAATCAGATTCGGGGACGCGGAGCTTTGTTGTACTCTTCCTCTTTGGGCATATACACCGCGATGGCGTTGTTGAGCTTGTAGAGATCGAGCCCCTTGCTGTAGTCAAACTTCTTGAGCACGCCCGGATGTTTCTTGCCGGGGATGGAGCCTTTCGCGTTCCAGAGGTTGTTCATGAGCTTGTTGGCGCGGTCGTTTTTCGCGCGATCCTTCACGGCGAAATATTCATTGGATGCTATGGCGTCGATATCGCCCTGAGTGAAGGCGTCGTAGAGTGCCTGATATTTGGCTGTCTTAAGCTCGGAGCGCACCCACACCGAATTGGAGTTGAGGTAGTCGATATCGGTCTGCTCGTCGGCCGACGGTGCGGCCTGTGCCGCCGGACCTGCGGCACCCTTCTGCACTGCCTGTGCCGCTACGGCTGTCGAATCGGCGGCCGGAGTGCTGTCGCCCGAACCGGAGATCAACCCGGCGATCCACCACACGGCAAGGATGGCGAGCAGTGCAAAGGCGCCGATAGTAGCTATCCGCTTGATGTTGTATTTCGGCTCTGCCGGTTGCTCGGTCTCGCCGAGTG
>URWH01000019.1 GCA_900551515.1 uncultured Porphyromonadaceae bacterium | reverse complement strand
CCGTCCGATGATGGGAGGCATGCGCCGCTATGGTGTACGTCCTTATGGACTGGAGGTGCTTACTTTGTCAGACCGGAGATATTGAAAGCATCAAACTCGAGGTCGTTGGCTGCACGCTGCGCCATGCTGCTGTCCAGCTTGATAGCCTGACGCAGGTTGGAGGTCAGCATCTGCTCGTTGTTGGTGCGAGCGCCCAGAACTGCCATCAGATAATATGTGGTAGCATCGGGCTTGTTAACACCGGCAAGAGTGCTCTTAGCCTTGGTGTAGTCCTTGGTAAGGATTTGAGCAAGAGCGGCGTTGTTGCTCTTGGAGTCGCCGAAGGCGCGAACTGCAGAAGCGTTGTCGCCCTGCTTCAGGTAGTATACACCGAGGGCATCACCCAGAGATTCAGCACCGGCAGCATTGCCGAAGTACTGGTTGGCAGCGCGATAGTTGCCGTTAACCATTTCGACGAGACCGAGATTGAGCTTGGGCTCGGCACCGGCGGGAGCCAGTTGGGCTGCACGCTCGAAGGATGCTTTGGCTTTGTCGTAGTCGCGAGCCACGTATTGTGTGAGGCCGAGGTCGTTCCATCCACGGTAGTCGTTAGGATACTGACGTGTGGCGGTTTCGTAGATGCTCATGCGACGGGCATTGTCATCGGTGAGGGTGGCAGCGTAAAGCAGCTCTTCGATGGACAACTTGGAAGGATCGTTGTCGAAGCATTTGTTGATTTCACTGTCGCTCTTGCCTATTACGTCGATGGACGCCGTAATGCGCGAGTAGCGGAGTTGCGGCAAGATTTCTTCGGCCAGCTGTTCGAAGACTGTTGCGGATTTCGCGCTCACGCTCTTCGGGGTCTTTGTACATAGACAGAACGCTGAGGATGAGGTCTTTGTCCTGGATGTTGGACTGGCTGACAAGCTTCTGGAAGCCTTCCCAGTCTTCGGCAGTGAAGTTAGCGGTCAGTTCGCCGAACTCGGTGATTTTGTCTTTTTTGAGGCGACCCGAAACATAACCCTTGGTGTTGTCTTCACGGTTCTGAGCCAGACGCTCGTTGAAGTCGTAAGCACCGTCAGGCGATGCATAGGATTGGATGTTGATTTCGTTGATGACGCGTGTGCTGTCGCCATTGGCTGCCATCAGTGAGTTGTGGAACTCGGTCATGGCGTTGGTATTCAGCTCGGAGGAGCGAATGTTGGCCTGATTGATAAGGAACTTGATGTCGGCAGCGTATTTTTCGTTAATGACACGCTGGAATGCGTCCTTGCCAAGAGCGGGATTGACGGTTGCCGGGTCGGCGAGGGCGGCAGTTGCGATGATGCCGTTGGCCACATTGACGCGCGGCAATACATATTGCTTTTTGCCCTGTGTAACTACGAAGTCAAGTGCTAGGGTGCTCTTAGCCATTTCGGGGGTATAAGCGTAAGCTGCGGGGATAGTAACTGTTCCACCGTTTTCGTAAGAGATTACGGGGTTATTGCCACGTACCTTTTCGCCTTGGAAGGTATAGGGAACGGAAGTGGTTTCTTGTCCATTGTATACAAGCACTGGGGTAACAGTAACTACAGCGTTCTTTACAAAGAACTTAGCGGGAATGTTACCGGTGATGGTTGCGGGAACTTTTTCACCGACAACTTCCAGAGGATTGGGGTTGACGTTGAAATAGTCTTGGCTGAATTGACCGAGCTTTTTGCCGCAGGATGCCAGCATAAGCACTGCACCGAGGGCTAAGGTCAGACATAGTTTTTGTTTCATAGCGAATAGTTCTTAATGTGGTTGTTGTTTTATCTCTTTTTTCATGTATCTAAGGGTTGGGCACGAATGCCGAAGCCGTGTTTTATTGCGCAAATATACTGCTTTTTAAAGTGCTGCACAAAATCATTTGGGTACAAATATTTGCTAAATTATATTAACATATACAAGCTATTGACGCACAAACACATACCCGATACACATATTCATGTCATATGTATAGTAATGGTATCTCAAGGAGGCTTATCCGGTATCTTTTTGCGGAAAGCCAGGGTTTCTTGCTCCGCAAGCGCTACGCGATAACGAACCCATCAGGGTTCTCATCCCGCCTTTCTTCGCACGAAGGTCCGAAAGCTTGCGCTTCCGGACCTTCTTTGCGGAAAGACAGGGATTCGAACCCTGGGTACCCGTAAGGGTACAACGGTTTTCGAGACCGTCCCGATCGACCACTCCGGCATCTTTCCAGTGGTTTCGTGGGTGCAAAATTAGCAAAGTTTTTCGGCTCGGCAATGTTTTTCGGCCGTTTTTTTATAATTTCGCCGAAAATAACCGCTAATTAACCGCCCCAACCGGCCTTATATCCGTTACATAAATCACATCAATCACATCCGTCACATAATCAACATCCACCCGCAATAAATCAAAACCGATCATGAAAAAATTGTTTCTTTTACTGCTCCCGCTGCTTGCCGCTGCATGCACGGGCAAAACCGACGGCGACGCCGCCGCTCAACCGGCCGACCTCAAGGTGATGAGCTTCAACGTGCGCTACGACAATCCCGCCGACAGCCTCGACAACTGGGCCTACCGCCGTGAGCGCGTGGCTCAGGCCATCAATTTCTATGCCGCCGATATCGTCGGCACGCAGGAAGTGCTCCACAATCAGCTCGAATATCTTAAATCGCAGCTCAAGGACTATGGCGTTGTCGGCGTGGGACGCGACGACGGAGCCGAGAAAGGCGAATATGCCGCATTGTGGTATCGCACCGACCGCTTCGACCTCGTGAAGTCGGGCAATTTCTGGCTCAGCGAAACGCCCGATGTGAAAGGGTCGCTGGGATGGGACGGCGCCTGCGTGCGCATAGCCACATGGGCCCGTCTGCGCGACAAGGCCACCGGCCGCGAGCTTCTGGCTCTCAACACCCATCTCGATCACGTGGGCGTGACCGCACGCCGTGAGGGCATCACCCTGATCCTCGACAGCGTCAGCGCCATGCGCGGCGATCTGCCGGTGGTGGTGACCGGCGATTTCAACTCCACGCCCGAGAGCGATGTCGTGGCCCACATCACGGGCGAGTCGACACCCAACCATCTCACCGACACGCGCACCGCATCGCCCCTCGTCTACGGTCCGGCGTGGAGCTATCATGAATTCGGGCGTCTTCCCGAAAAGGAGAAAGTGCTTATCGACTACGTGTTTATCGGCGGCCCGTTGACCGTGAAGAGCTACGGCGTGCTTGCCGAGACGCTCAACGGACGCTGGCTCTCCGACCATTGTCCCGTGCTGGCAACGATGATCTGGAAATAATAACCGACTATTTAGTTACCGGTGACGGCTATGCGCTTTGCAGATGTCTGCAGCTCATGGCCGTCAATTTTTATTGTGGCGCGGTAGATGTAGATACCGCGGCCCACGCGGGCGCCGCCCATGTCGCAGAGGTTCCACTGGATGGGAGTGCTCAAGAACATATCGCTGCGGCCCTCGACCTTCGACGTCCACACGCGGCGGCCTGCGATGCTGTAGATCTCGAGCGTAACCTCGGCGTTGGCGTCGGGACGGTTGTGGCTGATGTAGAAATTGGCATGCGTCGTGGCCGGGTTGGCGTCGGTGAATATGTCGAAAATCTGCGGGGCTGCGCCCACTTCGACAAAGAAGCTGAGGGTGTGCGATGTGGAGTTGCCGTCGGTGTCCCACACGCGGAAAGTGAGCGTGTGGTTGCCCGGGCTGAGCTCGCTCATGGGATAGGACACGGTGCCTGAGGGCGAACCGTCGGCGGCCGGTGTGTAGTAGAGCGACACGTCGTTGTACGAGCGGCTGTCGTCGAGCTTCAGCATCATCTGATGGCCGATGCCGGCTGTCGACATATTGATCGAGACATCGTCGGAGACGCCGGCGAGAAACATCGGCTCCTCGTTGACCACGCTGCCGTTGGTGAAGCTCGAGTGGTTGAGATAGGCATAGTCGATCACGGGCGCCGTGGTGTCGGGCTCGGCATTTTCGTCATAGCCGAACACGTGGAAGTCGCGCGAGTTGCCCATGGCCTCACGGCCGTCGTCGGCCCTGGCATAGAAGTTGATCGTGGCCGGGCGCCAGTTGTCGGCAATCTCCGAGGGCATCACCACGTCGATCTCGAAGCGGCCGTTTTTCACCGTGCCGCGGCCGCTGTAGAGCTTGTTGCCCATCTCTTCAAAGGTGATGGAGCGGCCACCCGTCTCATCGACCTCCAGGCCGCTGGAGGTGGTGCTGTATTCCGAGTCGTAGATCGTCACGGCAAGCGTGCCGTTGAAATCGTCGAGCGGCTCGCCGTCAGTGCCGTAGACAGTGCCTGCAAGGCGTGCGCGCTGGCGCGCCATTAGCACGCAATCGCCCGAAAGGAAATCGTCGCCGTCGATGGTTTCGAGCGTCACCTTCGGCGACGGCGTGGTCAGACGCATGGCCGGGTCGCCGAGGAGCACGTAGCACAGTTTGGTGCGCGACATGCCGGTGGTGGAGCGCAGCGAGTCGATGTTTTTGGTGTCGCGGAAATAGTCGCCCAGACGTTTGAATTTGCCGTCGCTGTCGCGGTGCAGCAGCCGGTAGCCGAGGGCCGACAGTATGCTGTTGTTGTGCGACACGAACACCTTGCGCGTGGCCGACAGGGTGGCTATAGCGCCGCCGTTGGCATTGAACGCGAGCGTTTCGGCGCCGCTCGTATCATTGCCGTCCCACTGCGAGAATGAGCAGGTGGCGGCAAAGAGCACCGGCCAGCGTTTGTTGTACATTGAGTTGATGTCGGAACGCGAATGCATTCCCTCGCCGCAGAGAGTCTGTATGGCGCCATGGCCGTTGTAGATCCAGAAAAAGATGCCGTCGTCGAGCATGCGGTAGAAACGCTCGCGGCCTTTCACGCACACGCCGCCCATGATGGGGAAGGCGTCGACATACACCTTATTGAAGGTGAACGCCTGTGCGTCGCCATGGTCCAGCATCCGTTCCTGCATCTTTTCCATAGCCGTCATGAACACGCCCGCATTGCCGTTGTCGGCCTCGAGCACTATGTTGTTTTTCCATTCACCGGAAGGCGACGAAGAGTCGTAGGCCAACAGCTTGTCGACATAGCTTTTGGCCTGCGTGAGAGTGCGGGCCGGTATGCGTCCAACGGAGAGCTGGATGCGGTCGCCGGGATAGAAGTTGCCTGAGTTGTCGCCGAGGATACCGAAGATATCGTCGGAGGTGTAGGTGCTGCCTTCGGTCAGCGATTCGGGACTCTGCCATGTGGGCATGAAGGGGGCGTCCTTGGCGCCTGACGAGCTCGAGAGGGCGCGGTTGTCGTAGGTGGGGCGGCCGAACATCAGCACGTAGCGCAGCGGATGACCGGCTTCTTCGCCGCGGTCATAGAGCATTTTGAGCATCTTGCGGAAGGCGTTGGGATCGCGTGTGCCCGACGAAAACTCGTTGAACACTTCATCCTGACGCACCACGAGCACGTTGAAATTATCGGGCTCGGCGCGATGGAAGTTGGCCAGGCGCTCGGCCTCGCCGGCCCAGTCGGCCACGGTGAATATCACCATGTCGGGCAGCTCGCTGATGCCGTGGAGATTCTGGTTGGCCACAGAGCCCACCGCCGTCACGGAAGCCATGGCACCCGACTCGCTCCACGCCTCATAGCGGCGCCGGCCGGTGTAGGGATTGGTCCAGCACAGACGGCCGCCGGCCATAGCGGTGTTGAGCCGGAAAGGCTGCAGCGGGTCGGTGACATCCCACACCTGCGTCTTCTCGTCGGCGCCTTCAAGAGCTACGGTGGCGGTGTTTGCCTCAAACGAGAGCTTGCCGTTGAGCAGCTTGATGCGGCGCTGATAGTTGATTGTGATCTTGTCGAGATGCGCGGCTTCGACAATGCCGGCCGACACATAGTTGAGGCCGATGGTCGTGGAGTTGCCTGTGGGTGTGTATGAGCCCGAGTATGTGGCCTGTGCGCCGTAATTGTCGTCCTTGTTTCTTATTGTCAGGTCGCTTGAGGTGCGCTGGCCGTCGATGGTTATTTCCAGGCGTGTCTGCGATGTGGAGGCCGCGGCAAACGTGATGCTGACCCATGCCCTCTCATCCTCGATGCGGTCGGGGATGTCGAAGCGGAACGAGCGCGAACGTGTGTAGCGGAAATCCTCGCCGTACATAGCCTGTCCCGAGCCGCTGATCGAGGTCTGGTCCACCTCATGAAACAGACGCTCGGTGAACTGTGTAGCGTGCTCGTTGCCGGCCGCATATTCGCCCTCGCGGGTCAGCTCGAGCGGCTCGCCGTCGGTTTGCGTCACATAGTAGAAGCCCTCGGTCGAGTAGGCGTTGAGCGTCGGCGTGTAGTTCTGCCGGCGCAGCGTCCATGTCTCTATGCCCGAAGCATAGAAATAGATGCCTGCCGAGGTGCGTTCGGCCGGCACTTCGGGGAGGTCGTCGATATAGGTGCTTCTGGTGAGCTGCTCGGGCAGCTGAGCGCCGCCGTAGCCGTGGATGCTCACCTTCGAAATGTCGCTGAAGCCCCACGAACGCAGCGCGGCTGCCGGGATGAAATAAATGCCCGAGCTCTTGACGGCCACCTTCATCCAGCGTCCGGACGAAAGCACCGACTGCGTGGTGTAGGTATCGGTCGAAAACGCTCCGGCCGACACCGACGCCAGCAGCAGCGCCGGCAATATGATCATGATATGATAAAGACGAGTAAAAATGCTCTTCATTCGATTCCTTTTCAATTAAGAAATATGACAATGCCGCACAATGCAGCCATATATCAACGTAAAACGGCCACTGTTTATTGCAGATTCCGACAGCTTTAGGTGACTTTAACGTACAAAGATAGCATTTTTCGGCGACAGAGTTACCGAACGTCATGAAAAATCGCTACATTTGCCATGCATAATCATTATCATCGCATTTCAATGAAATTACGCCAAAAGCTCATTCTTTTCATTTTCACGATATTACCGCTTTCAGCCTTATCCGCGGCACCCGGCATCAGCAACCGCGAGGCCATCACCGACAGCCTCCGCATCAAGCTCGCCAAAGCCACCACGCTGAAAGACAGCATCCCGTTGCTCTACGACCTCTTCGACCTAAGCCCCATCGACGACCGCGTCCGTCGCGGCGAGATACTCCTCGACGCCCTGATGCGCGGAGGCACCCGGCAACAGCAGATCGAGCAGATGTGCTCTCTCGGCTCGGTGTTCGGCGGCGGCCATGTCAATAAAAAGCGCTTCGGCGAGCTCATAAACGCCATTGCCGCCATGCCTCAGAGCGTCGAACAGCACGTGGCTCTCTGCTTCCTGCGCGCCGAACTGATGGTGGCTCAGGCCGACACGATGAGCGAAGCATCCCGTCAGCGGCATGTGCGCGAGCTGATCATCAACAACACCACAGTCGACAATCCCGATCCCTACGACCGCATAGAGTTCCTGCTCAAGATATGCACCCTGCTCAAAGCCGACATCTCCTCCGACCGTCTGGCATCCTACCTCTCCGAGCTTCGCAAGCTCCTCTATTCCACGCCCCATATCACCCACGACCTCAAATCATTCTATCATCTCGAGGCCTCCCTCATCTACAATGTCTCCGACCAGAGGGAAAAGGCCGTGGAATGCTGCCTCGAATATCTCAAGCTGCTCGACGAGCGCGTCACAAACGCCAAGGATGTCGGCCGTAAATACCGCTCCTTTGAGACCTATTACACCATCACCTACTCACGCCTGCTGAACTGCTACAAGCTCCTCCCGGAAGATGATGTCGACCTCTACTATAACAACATCCTCGAAATATGCCGGCGAAACCCCGACGCCGCCCGGCTTGCGGAAAGCACTCAGCGATGCCACATTTTCTACATGATGGACAAAGGACGCTACAATGAGGCTCTCGAGCTGCTCAACAAGCAGATCGACAATCCGGCCAACGAAGCATACCGCGCCATTTTCTACGCCTACATGATCGAAGCCGCCGGGAAGACCAACAACACCGAAATGCTGCTCAAAGGCTACAAAGGCGCCTACGACCTCTTCACCAAAATCAACGCCGAACGAATCGCCGAACGCACCAACGACATCGACATCCTCGCGCAAGTGAGAAACATGCGCGACGTCAACATGTCGCTGCAGCTCGAGCAAAACCGCAAGGACGCCGACTATCACCGCCAGATGTTCATCATAGCCATCATCGGCGCAAGCACTCTGCTGCTCATCATCATAGTGCTCCTGCTGCTGTTCCGGCGGTCCAACCGCATGTCGGCAAAGATCCGCGAATCCAACAAGCAGCTCACCGGCGAACGCGACACCCTGCGCAACATACAGAAAGAGCTCATCGAAGCCCGCGACCATGCACGCCGCGCCGACCGCCACAAGACCGAGTTCATCAACAACATGAGCCACGAGGTGCGCACCCCCCTCAACGCCCTCGTCGAATGCGCCCACATCATCACCGACAATATCGACGATAAGAAACGCGTCTACCTCCAGCGCTATGCCGACATGATCGACGTCAGCGCCGACATGCTCCGAGCCATCATCAACGACGTCCTTGACATCGCCTCGATCGAGAATTCCACCATCGAGGTGCAGCGCCGCTCGGCATCGGTCAACGACATCTGCAACGTTGCCGTAGCCAGCATGCGCAAACATGCCGCCGAAGGTGTAGAAATGAGCTATCTCAACACCTCCGACCCCGACATCAACATCCTCACCGACTCGCGCCGCGTAGAGCAGGTGCTCTGCAACCTCCTCAACAATGGAGCCAAATTCACTGAAGAGGGTTACGTGCATCTCTCCTACCGTCTCAACCCGGCCACCTCAACCGAAGCCGCCACTATCTCGTTCATCGTCGAGGACACCGGCATCGGCGTGCCCGAGGGCAAGGAAGAGATTATTTTCGAGCGCTTCACGAAGCTCAGCAACCTCTATCCCGGCACCGGTCTGGGCCTCAACATCTCCCGCATGATAGCCGAAATGCTCCACGGCACAGTGAAAGTCGACACCACTTATGCCGGTCCCGGCGCCCGATTCATCTTCACCATCCCCGCCTGACCCTCCCCTCCGCATCCGGGCAATTGCCTCATCCCGAATTTGTCAGCCCCCGTTCATATCGAGACCCTCTATGGCGGCGGGCGATGAGCCGAGAAACAGTCAAAAAATGTCGAAAAATAGCGTCCGAAAGGGATTTTGGGCGAAATATTTGTGTTTTGACTGAATTTGATGTAATTTAGCTGTCTGATTGACGGACAGTTTGCACCGGAAATCTCAAACCATCAGGTCTGACGCGCTCCCACAAGTGCAGCCGTGTCATGCCTACAACGATTAACAAACTCAAAATCAGATAGATGTCAAAAGTTATCATCATCGGAGCCGGCGGTGTCGGCACCGTCGTAGCGCACAAATGCGCCCAGAATCCCGAAGTGTTCACCGAGATAGTGCTTGCCTCACGCACCCGCAGCAAATGCGACGCCGTGGCACGCAAGATCGGATCCGACCGCATCACCACCGACAGCGTCGATGCCGACAGCGTTGAGCAGCTCGTAGAGCTGTTCCGCCGCCACAAACCCGAGCTGGTGATCAACGTAGCCCTGCCCTATCAGGACCTCACCATCATGGACGCCTGCCTCGAGTGTGGCGTAAACTACCTCGACACAGCCAACTACGAGCCCAAGGATGTGGCTCACTTCGAATACTCATGGCAGTGGGCCTACCGCGAGAAATTCGAGAAAGCTGGCCTTACAGCCATCCTCGGCTGCGGCTTCGACCCGGGCGTGTCCGGCGTATTCACCGCCTATGCCGCCAAGCACCACTTCTCACAGATGGAATATCTCGACATCGTAGACTGCAACGCCGGCGACCACGGCAAAGCTTTCGCCACCAACTTCAACCCCGAAATCAACATCCGCGAGATCACTCAGAACGGCCGCTATTATCAGGACGGCAAATGGATCACCACGGGCCCGCTCGAATTCCACAAACCGCTCACCTACCCCAACATTGGCCAGCGCGAGAGCTATCTGCTCTATCATGAAGAGCTCGAGAGCCTTGTGATCAACTTCCCCACCATCAAGCGCGCCCGCTTCTGGATGACATTCGGCCAGGAATACCTCACCCACCTGCGCGTGATCCAGGACATCGGCATGGCCCGCATCGACGAGATCGACTACAACGGCATGAAGATCGTGCCCCTGCAGTTCCTCAAAGCCGTCCTCCCCAACCCGCAGGACCTCGGCGAAAACTATCACGGCGAGACATCCATAGGCTGCCGCATCGAAGGCCGCGACAAAGAAGGCAAACACCTCACCTACTATATCTATAACAACTGCTCGCACGAAGAAGCCTACCGCGAAACCGGCATGCAGGCCGTGAGCTACACCACCGGCGTTTCCGCAATGATCGGCGCCATGATGTTCCTCACCGGCAAATGGAACAAACCCGGCGTGCACAACGTCGAGGAATTCGATCCCGATCCCTTCATGGCTCAGCTCAAAGTGCAGGGTCTGCCCTGGCACGAACAGTTTGACCTCGACCTCGAAGTGTAATCGGTCAACACACACAACAAACATAAAAATCAATCATTTCAAACAAATTCAATCATGAATCCCTTTACCAAATTTCCGGCCCTGAAATGGGTGGCTGTCGCTGCAGGCGGCATCGCTGTTGCCGTAGGCGTATTCTTCGGCATCAAGGCATTTATGTCGTCTGATGGCGAAATTGACCTCGGCATGGTACCCGACGATGTCGACTTCGTGGTTTCGGTCAACCTCCAGAAAGCACTCGACCAGACAGGCGTCAAAATCACCGACGAAGGCATCGAACTCCCCGAAGAGCTCAGCGACTATGAAGACTTCATCGACGAGGATGTCGCCGACCTCATCGCGCGTTGCAACAAGGCGATCGAAACACGTCAGATCCTCGCTTTCGGCTACATCAAGGCGGATGACTACCGCTACGGCACTCCCAAGGATATTTTCCTCCTTGCCAAAGTCAACGACAAAGCCATGCTTCAGGATCTCCTCGAAAATGAGGCCGACCTGACTCTCGACAACGACGAAGGCTTCGACATCTATTCCAAGAAACACTCCGACGCCACAATCCTCGTCAAGGACGGATATGCCTGGTTCGTGGGAGGCTACGGCGATTCCAAAGCCCTCAAACGGGTGCAGAAACTCCTCGACCACGCATCCGAAAACAGCATCAAAGACAAAGAAGGCATTGTCCAGAACATCAACAACGGCAGCATCTGCACCGTCAACTTCGCCACCGACAAGATCTTCAAACTCATGAACGCCATGTCGGGCGAACTGCCCACCCAAGTAGCCGTGGCCGTCTCCGCAATGGCCGACAAGATGAAAGGCAACTGGGTCAACTACAGCTTCAACCTCGAAGGCACCACAGCAAGCCTCAAGGCCAAAGTCTACAAGCCCAAGACCGGCGAGACCGTCGACTTCGGCGTCTCTCAGCCCGTCGACACTCACTTCCTCACCTACATCCCCGCCGACTTCCAGTGCGTGGCCGCTTTCGCCATCAAGCCCGATTATGTGGCACAGATTTGCGACGGCATCCAGGCTATGGTCGACAGCGAATACGATAGCCGCGTCAGCAACGCCAGCAGCTATTATTACTACTATGACGACTCCTACACTCAGACCATCCGTCAGGAACAGCAGCTGTTTCACGAATGTCTCGATGCAGTCCGCAACATCGACGGCACCGTCGGCGGCGGCATAGGATTCTCCGATCTCCCTGCTCTCTTCTACGGCGGCAAGACCAGCGGAATGCGCTTCGTGCTCACGGCTAAGATGAAACCCGGAGCCGCCGAAAACCTCAAAGGCATCATCCGCCGCGCCATGCCGTCCACCGACGTTGCCGACTCTACGGTAGTTTTCGCTTCCGAGCCCACCGACGCCCTTATGATCCCCCTCGACCGCGACTTTACGCTCTACGTAAAGACCGTCGACAACGACCTCGTCATCGCCAATTTCGATGTCACCTCCGGCAACACCAACAATTTCGCATCGGCCGTTCAGGGCAACGACATGATCATGTCCGTAAAAATCCCGTCGTTTAAAGAACTCACCAACGGACAGTGCAACTATGGCCTCGACACTGAATACAAATATGCAAAAGGCGAAGCGAGCTACACTCTCGACATCACCAACTGCAAGGAAACCATAGTCGGCGCAATCATGAATCTCGCCAAAGGAATCCAGGCGGGCTCATCAAGCTACTACCGCTCACACAACAGCTACAGCTACAGCTACGACTACCCTGTTCCCGCGGATTTTGACACCGTTGTCGAAGAAGTTGCTGTCGAAGAATATGCCTATTGACAGACAGGCGTCGGACGCCTAAATCAACCCTATGATCCAACACCGAGGCAGAGCAGATGATTGACCGTCAAGGCAATCACCACACTCTGCCTCGGTTTCATGCCTCTCCCCCCACGCCCTTCACCCAACCTCTCCCCACCCATTTTCGTTATTATTGAATGATTCAGGAAATACAACTCATCACAACGCTCCCCAGAGTGTTTGCCGGCATGGAAAACGACGAGCCGGTATGCTCCTCGCAGGTGTGGCTCAACGAAGTGACGCTGCAGCGCCCCGACCACTACATGATCGAGGCCGAATCGGGCACCGGCAAATCGAGCCTCTGCAGCTATATCTACGGCAGCCGCGGCGACTACAGCGGACGCATACTCTTTGACGGCGAAGACATCTCCACCTTCAGCATCGACCGCTGGTGCCGTCTGCGCACCCGCGCTCTGGCCTATCTTCCCCAGGAGATGCAGCTCTTCCCCGAGCTTACCGCCCTCGAAAACATCCAGATCAAAAACCGCCTCACCGGCTGCAAGACCGACCGCTGGATCACCGAAGCCCTCGAGCGCCTCGAGATAGGCGGCAAAGCCAACCAGACCGCCGGCACCCTCTCCGTAGGCCAGCAACAGCGCGTGGCCATAATCCGAGCCCTCTGCCAGCCCTTCGACTTCATACTCATCGACGAACCCGTGAGCCACCTCGACGCACGCAACAACTCGATCGTCGCCGCGCTCATCGCCGAAGAAGCCTCGCGCTACGGCGCCTCGGTCATTGCCACAAGCGTAGGCAATAAAATCAACCTCCCCATCACACACACTCTCAAGCTATGAAAAGATCGATTGTGTGGCAGCTGCTCCGCCGCAACATTTCAGCAGCTCAACTGACGGGCTACGCCATAGCCAACCTCGTCGGGCTGGCCATCGTCCTCACCGCCATCCAGTTTTACCGCGACGTCACCACCGTGTGGAACGACGAAGACTCTTTCATCTCGCGCGACTATGTGATCATATCCAAGACCGTCAGCGGCATCTCCATCGGCAGCCGCGACCACGAATTCACCCCCGAAGAGATCGCCGACATCCACTCGCAGCCCTGGCTGCACAAGCTCGGCAAGTTCACCGCCGCCGACTTCAACGTCAACGCCGCTCTCGACATCTGGGGCTGCGGTATGTCCACGGCACTATTCCTCGAATCGATTCCCGACGAATTTTTCGACGTCAAGCCCGACGGCTGGCAGTGGCAGCCCGTCGGCGACAGCGACGAAGACCTCCCCGAGCTCCCCATCGTCATCAGCAAGGACTATCTCACCCTCTACAACTTCGGCTTCGCCGCCTCGCGCGGCTATCCCCAGGTGTCGGAAGCCACCATCGGCGCCCTCCCCATCAGGATATCGATCAGCGGCAACGGCCGGCAGATCAACATGCGCGGCCGCATCGTAGGCTTCTCGTCGCGCCTCAACACGTTTGCCGTCCCCGACTCGTTCCTTAAATGGGCCAACGCACGGTTCTCGGAAGAGGAAGCCGGCAACCCCTCGCGCCTGATCCTCGAAGTGAAAACGCCGGGCGACCCCGCCATCGCCGAATACCTCGAAGAGCACGGCTACGAAAGCGCCGGCGACAAAGCCGACAACGGACGCGCCGCCTACTTCCTTTCGGTGATCACCGCCGTAGTCATCGCCGTGGGCGTCGTCATCAGCCTCCTCGCATTCTTCATCCTCCTGCTCAGCATCTACCTGTTGCTGCAGAAAAACCGCGAGAAGCTGCGCTCGCTCATGATGCTCGGCTACCGCCCCGCCGCCGTAGCGCGCCACTACTACATCATCGTGGCCGTAATCAACGGCGCCGTGCTCACCGGTGCCGTCGTCGCCATGCTCATAGCCCGACACATCTGGAGCGCCCCGCTGGCCAAGATAGGCGTCGACAGCACATCGCCCTGGATATCGATAGCCGTCGGCATCGCCATCATGCTCCTTATAACCGCCGGCAACATCCTGGCCATAGCACGCAACGTGCGCGGAACATTCCCCTGGCCCCACAGAAAAAACTCCTGACAATGAAAGACCTCATCATCGACAAAGAAGCATCCGAACGCGCCGTCCTCGTCGGCCTCATCACCCCTACGCAGAACGAGATCAAAGCCAACGAATATCTCGACGAGCTGGCATTCCTCGCCGACACCGCCGGCGCTGTCACCGTGGGACGCTTCCTCCAGAAGCTCAACGGCCCCGACTCTCGCACCTTCGTCGGCAAAGGCAAGCTGGAAGAAATCAAAAAATTTGTCGAGGACAACGAAATCGGCATGGCCATTTTCGACGACGACCTCTCATCGAAACAGGTGGCCAACATCGAGCGCGAGCTTCAGATCAAGATCCTCGACCGCACAAGCCTCATCCTCGACATCTTCGCCAAACGAGCACAGACGGCCAACGCCAAGACGCAGGTCGAACTCGCACAGTACCAATACATTCTGCCGCGACTCACCCGCATGTGGACCCACCTCGAACGCCAGCGCGGCGGCATCGGCATGCGCGGCCCGGGCGAGACCCAGATCGAGACCGACCGCCGTATAATCCTCGACAAGATAGCCCGTCTGAAAAACGAGCTCAAGGACATCGACCGCCAGAAATCCATGCAGCGCAAAAACCGCGGCAAGCTTACCCGCGTGGCGCTCGTAGGCTACACCAACGTAGGCAAGTCGACCCTCATGAATCTCCTGAGCAAAAGCGATGTGTTTGCCGAGAACAAGCTCTTCGCCACCCTCGACACCACCGTGCGCAAGGTGATCATCGACAACCTCCCCTTCCTGCTCACCGACACCGTCGGCTTCATCCGCAAGCTCCCCACCCACCTCGTCGACTCCTTCAAATCGACTCTCGACGAAGTGCGCGACGCCGACATCCTGGTGCATGTGGTCGACATCTCCCACCCCAATTTCGAGGAGCAGATCGAAGTGGTCAACCGCACCCTCGCCGAAGTGTGCGACGGTGCCGACAAGCCCATGATCATGGTGTTCAACAAAATCGATGCTTTCAGCTACACCCCCAAGGATGCCGACGACCTCACGCCGCGCACCCGCGAGAACATCCCCCTCGAAGAGCTCGAGGCCTCATGGATGAGCCGCCTGGGCGACGACGCCGTCTTCATCTCCGCCAAGAAAGGCATCAACATCGATGAGCTCAAGCAGAAAATCTACGAGCGCGCCAAGCAGGTACATCTCACCCGCTTCCCCTACAACGATTTCCTCTTCCAGAAATACGACGACATCGCCCCCGAAGAGTAAACTCCGGTGACTAAAACCCATTCCGACAGCCTCCCGCAAGAGGCTGTTTTCTTATGTTGCAAAGGGAACCGCAGCGGTCACTTGCGGCGCCGGGGATTGGCGGGGAACCAGCCGCGGTCCACGCGCTTCTGCTGCTCGAATACTTCGCCTATGGTCCAGAACGACGAGAAGGCAAGCACGCCCAGAAGCGACGACCACAGCACGTCGGCCACGGCCACCGAGGCCGCCAACGCCGCTATGCCGAGCAGCAGAAACCACCACCAGCAGCCGGTGCCGAAATAATAGTGGCACTTGATCACCACCGGATGAAACAGTCCGATTACAATAAACGTGCCGGCACCGATCACCAGGCCCAACAGATGCCATTGCTGAAGAAATTCAGTCATATATATCTCTCTTTGTAGTTTTTTTTGGTTTTACAATCACCAGCCGCCCGAAGCGCCGCCGCCCGACGTGCCGCCGCCGCCGAAACTGCCTCCTGAGAAGCCGCCGCCTCCGCCGAAGCCGCCACCGAAGCCGCCGCCTCCGAAGCCACCGCCACGTCCACCGAAAATATCTCCGAACATATCATCCATATTACCACCCTCAAAGTGGTATTCCTGATACCCACCGTTTCCGGTAAAACCGCCACCACTGAAACCACCACTGCCAAAACCATTGCTGCCAAATCCGGTTCCGTCAGATCTGGCTCCACCAAAGCCACTTCCATAGAATCCACCATGGAAACCACCGGTGCCGTAACCGCCGGCTCCATCGGCAGCACCGCTCTGGTCAAATGCAGCGTGACCAAATTGGTCATAAAGTTTCTTCTTTTCAGGATCACTCAGGATATTATAAGCTTCGGTGATCTCTTTAAATTTCT
>URWH01000018.1 GCA_900551515.1 uncultured Porphyromonadaceae bacterium | reverse complement strand
TTGCTCACCTTACGCTGTTCGGTGTAAGGTGAGTCTAGGTCGCATTCCGCCGAAAGAAGACCGTTTAAGATAGCGGATAGTTTACTAGCATATGTAAGTGTGTGCTCGGTTTGCGTCTGGGCATGATGAAACTTGGCCGACGATACCATTTTCATGGCGGCGGTGATCTTCTGCGTGCTCCGTATAGAGGCGATCCGGACTTTTATTTCTTTCAATGAACCCATAACTCCTTCGCTGTTTTTTCCAATATACCTCGTATCTCATCATTGATAACGCCGGTCTTTAAGACATCCAGTACGTCCCGTTGGTGAGAGGTACGTAACTCTTGCAAAAACCTTGCCTCGAACTCATGCACCTTGTCCAATGGAACCTCTTTCAGCAGACCTTGCGTTCCGCAATAAAGGATCGAGATTTGCTCTTCCACTGGCATCGGGCTATATTGAGGCTGTATCAGTAACTGGGTATTCTTCTGCCCCTTATCGATCGTGAAAGCGGTGACGGCATCCATCTCGCCCCCGAACTTGGAGAATGATTCCAATTCACGGAACTGAGCCTGATCGATTTTCAGAGTGCCCGCCACCTTTTTCATAGATTTGATCTGCGCATTACCGCCGACACGAGACACGGAGATGCCCACGTTGATGGCGGGACGGATGCCGCGGTTGAACAGTGCGGTTTCGAGGAAGATCTGGCCATCGGTGATGGAGATGACGTTGGTGGGGATGTAAGCGGATACGTCGCCTGCCTGTGTTTCGATGATGGGGAGTGCCGTGAGCGATCCGCCGCCTTTCACGAGGGGTTTGAGAGGTTCGGGGAGGTCGTTCATTTTAGAGGCCACTTCCTGATTGTCAATGATTTTAGCGGCGCGTTCGAGCAGGCGCGAATGCAGGTAAAAGATATCGCCGGGGTAAGCTTCACGACCGGAGGGGCGTTTGAGGATAAGCGAAATCTCACGATAGGCCACGGCCTGTTTTGAGAGATCGTCGTAGACGATCAGGGCATCTCGGCCGGTGTCGCGGAAATATTCACCGATGGCAACGCCGGCGAAGGGAGCATAGTAGCGCATCGAGGCCGAGTCGGAAGCGGTGGCGGCCACAACGACGGTATAGTCGAGAGCGCCGTTTTTGCGGAGCGTTTCGACAGTTGCAGCGACGGAAGATGCTTTCTGACCGATGGCCACATATATACAATAGACGGGCTTGCCGGCTTCGTAGTTGGAGCGCTGATTGATGATGGTGTCGATGGCGATGGCCGTTTTGCCGATCTGGCGGTCGCCGATGATAAGCTCGCGCTGACCGCGGCCGATGGGCACCATCGAGTCGACGGCTTTGATACCGGTCTGCAGCGGCTGCTTAACGGGCTGACGGAACACGACGCCCGGGGCTTTGCGTTCGAGCGGCAGACGCATGAGATTGCCTGAGATGGGACCGCGGCCGTCGATAGGTTCGCCAAGCACATTGATGACACGCCCAAGCAATCCTTCGCCCACAGGGATCGAAGCGATTTCACCGGTGCGTTTCACCGACATGTTTTCAGTCACTTTGTCGACATTGTTGAGCAAAATGACACCAACGTTGCTCTCCTCAAGGTTAAGAGCCACACCTTTCACTCCGTTTTCAAACTCGACAAGCTCGTTGGCACAAACATTGTCGAGACCGTAAACGTGAGCAACGCCGTCGCCAACTTCGAGCACTGTGCCGGTTTCTTCAAAAGATACTTTTGAGTTGACGCTTTCGAGCTGCTGTTTTAATATTTCTGAAATCTCGCTGGGATTAATCATCAGTGTAGAATAGATTTAACTAATAAGATTCAACCGCAATTTTTTTAATTCATTACTGATCGACGCATCGATCCGTTCATTGCCAACGCTGACCGTGAAACCTCCGATAAGGGAGGGGTCGACCGCCGAGACACATTCCATCGTACCGCCGTCGAGATGCCGGGCTATGAGATCGCGAAGACGCGTCTCCTCGGCATCCGACATGGGAGCTGCACTTGTTATCTTCACCTCATAGATTTTGTTTTCTTTACGGTAGAGATCTATGTAGGCCAGCGCAATGCCGCGGGCAAGGCCAAGGCGATGATTTTGCGACAGCAGTTTCAGGAAATCGTTGAAGACGGTGTCGGAAGGCTTAACACCGGAAGCGGTGACAAGCAGGGCGGTCTTGTCGGCATCACTGAAAAAGGGATTGCCGAGGACTTCCTGAAGCGACGGCTGTTTGGCGAAGCTGTCGCTGAGAGTCTTCATCACATTATAGAGCACCTTGTCGTCGCCCTTCTCGCGCCCGAACAAATAGAGCGCTTTGGCATATCGTGACGGGATCAGTCCTTCGTTCATTGCGTGTTGACGTTAATTTTGTTTTTCCATTTCGTCGAGAAGCGTGTTGACAAGATTTGTCTGCGCTTTTTCATCGGAGAGCTGGTTGCGGACGACTTTCGAAGCGATGTCGAGAGCAAAAGAGCTCACTTCGTTACGGAACTGCAATTCAGCTTCCTTGCGTTCCTGTTCGATGGACACTTTTGCGGCATCCATCACTTTTTGCGCCTCGACCTGAGCGGCAGCCCGAGCCTCGTCGATAATCTGTGTCTTCATGCGGTCGGCCTCTCGAAGCATGTCGGCTTGCTGAGCACGGGCATCGGCAAGATACTTGTCGCTCTGCTCTTTGGCATGCTCAAGCTGCTCCTTGGCATTCTGCGCATATTCCACACCTTTATCTATGAGGTCGGCTCTACTGTCGATCTGTTTGACGATCATCGGCCAGCCCCACTTGTAGAGCACAAGCAGGAGTATGGCGACGGCCACAAACATCCAAAATATCAAGCCGAAGTCAGGCGTGAACAATTCCATATCGTATAATGCTTACGATTAAAGGAACAACGAAAGAACACAAACTATAACGGCGAAAAGAGCCACACCTTCGACGAGGGCTGCGATCACGATCATGTTGCTTCGGATATCGCCTGCCGATTCGGGCTGACGGGCAATAGCTTCCATGGCGGCTGCACCGATTTTGCCGATACCCAGACCGGCACCGATTGCTGCGATTGCTGCACCGAGGCATGCGCCTAAACCAAGAGTTCCATTAATTGCTGCTAAAATCATTGCTAACATAATTCTTAATTTTTAAGTGTTTATTTTTTTATTTGTTTATTTTTCTGCTTTTGCTGTCAGTTCGGCAACTGTCTCCACATGAGCTTCTTTGTGGGCATCTTTGTGCTTTTCCTCATGTCCGCGGTCCTGTCCGAAGAAAATGAACAGCGTGGAGAGCATCGTGAACACGTAGGCCTGGATGAAGCTCACCAGCACATCGATGAGAAGCATGAAGAGTGAGAAGAGCACCGAAACCACTGTCGTAGCGCCGGTGACCGCCGGGCCCATCACAGCGAAGATGAAGATGAGGAGCGTGAGCACAATCACAATCATGTGACCGCCAAGCATGTTGGCAAACAGACGGACGGTAAGGGCCGCCGGCTTTGTGAAGACGCCGAAAAGCTCGATCATCGGCATGATGGGAATAGGGAATTTCAGCCACAGGGGCACATCGGGCCAGAAGATTTCCTTCCAGTAATGTTTCGTACCGAAGATGTTTGTGGCCAAGAACGTAAAGAGCGACAACACGAGAGTCACGGCGATGTTGCCTGTGACATTGGCGCCGCCGGGGAACACTACTATCAGTCCGAGAAGATTCAGATAGAGTATGAGGAAGAACACGGTGAGCAGATAAGGAGCGAACTTCATGGAGCGGTCGCCGAGCGTGGGGCGGATGACACCTTTATATATAAACTCGATGAGAGCCTCAAGGGCGCCCGTCAGACGGCGGGGAGCTTTATAGCCCTGCGTGCGGTGCCATTTGCGCACGGCTGCTACCGTCCAGATCACAAGAAGCGCGGCAATGAAGAGCGCACACACATTTTTCGTGATCGAGATGTCCCACGGACGATATTCGCTTCCGTCGGGCATAATCTGCACGACCTTGCCCTTGTAGTCGCTGTCTTTACCTGCGATCTTAAACAGGGCATCACCGTCGCGATACACCTGACCATGGTCGATTCTCGACGACATAAAGCAATGGAAGCCGTCTTTGCCAAAGAGAATCACAGGCAGCGGAATGCGCTTGTGATGATTGAACGGCAATTCCCATCCGTAGGCGTCGCCGAGGTGCTCAAAAATGACCTCCTTCGGATTGATCTTCTTCTGATCGCTGTCATCGGTATGCGCCTCCGCAGCCAGCGCCGAAGCCGGTGCCAGCATTGCGATCAGAAGCATGGTCAATATGACGAATTGTTTTTTAATCATATTCAATAGATGCATACCGAAACAACATTATTATCGACATCGACAATTCCGCCGCCAATCTCCACCGAGTTTTCAACTCCGTCTTCTTTATAAGTCACGAGTCCGGGGGTGAGAGTGGAGATAAGAGAGGCGTGGTTATGCAGCACAGTGAACGAGCCCATTGTGCCGGGCAAAGTCACCGAGCTGACTTCTCCCTGAAAGAGGATGTCTTCCGCCGATATGATTTTTAATGTCATCTGTGATCAGTTAATTGATATGTTTTGATATTAACCCTGGACTTCGGCAAGCATCTTCTTGCCTTTGGCAATCGCTTCGTCGATAGTGCCGACATTGAGGAATGCCTGTTCGGGGTATTCGTCCATCTCACCGCTGAGGATCATCTTGAAACCGCGGATCGTTTCGGAAAGAGGCACCATCACGCCGGGAAGACCGGTGAACTGTTCGGCAACGAAGAAGGGCTGCGAGAGGAAACGCTGAGCGCGGCGTGCGCGCGAAACCACGAGTTTGTCTTCGTCGGAAAGTTCATCGACACCGAGGATGGCAATAATGTCCTGCAGCTCATTGTATTTCTGCAGAAGCTGTTTGACAGCCTGAGCCGTATTGTAATGGTCCTCACCGATAATGTTGGGGTCGAGGATACGCGATGTCGATTCCAGCGGGTCGACGGCCGGATAGATACCGAGCTCGGCAATCTTACGGCTGAGCACCGTGGTGGCGTCGAGGAAGCTGAAGGTGGTGGCAGGAGCGGGGTCGGTCAAGTCGTCGGCCGGCACATAGATGGCCTGAACCGAAGTGATCGAACCGTTTTTGGTCGAGGTGATTCGTTCCTGGAGCATACCCATTTCAGAGGCGAGCGTAGGCTGATAACCCACGGCCGAAGGCATACGGCCAAGAAGTGCCGAAACCTCACTACCGGCCTGAGTGAAACGGAAGATATTGTCGATGAACAGAAGGATCTCCTTACCGCCGCCGTCCTGATCGCGGAACTGTTCGGCTACGGTCAGACCCGAAAGAGCCACGCGCAGACGTGCGCCCGGCGGTTCGTTCATCTGACCGAAAACGAGTGTGGCCTGTGATTCCTTGACCTGATTCATGTCGACGTCGGAAAGGTTCCATTCGCCTTTTTCCATTCCTTCGCGGAACTTTTCGCCATATTTCATAACGCCGCTCTCGATCATCTCACGGAGAAGGTCGTTGCCTTCACGGGTACGTTCGCCGACACCGGTGAACACTGAGAAACCATTATGACCTTTGGCAATGTTGTTGATAAGCTCCATGATGAGCACCGTCTTTCCAACACCGGCGCCGCCGAACAGACCGATCTTGCCGCCTTTGCTGTAAGGCTCGAGGAGGTCGATCACCTTGATGCCGGTATAAAGGATTTCCGTGCCAATGGTGAGTTCGTCGAAAGCGGGAGCGGGCTGATGGATAGGACGGAGGTCCTTGCGGTCGAGAGCCGGAAGGCGGTCAATAGCCTCGCCTATAACGTTCAGCAGGCGTCCTTTCACCTGCGAACCGGTAGGGACGGCGATCGGGCGGTCGAGGTTGTCGACACGCAGGCCGCGCTGCAGGCCGTCGGTACTTTCCATGGCCACACAACGCACAGTGTCCTCACCGATATGCTGTTCCACTTCGAGTATAAGTTCACTGCCGTCGGGACGAGCCACCTTCAGCGCCGTGAATATGGGAGGAAGGTCATTGCCTTCGCCTTCAAACGCCACGTCGACAACCGGGCCGATGACTTGAGCTATTTTTCCAAATTTATCACTCATGATATAGAAATTAGCGTATTGATATTCTTATTAGAGATATAAATCATAAACTACGATCAGCACCATCAATACGAGATTGACAAGATTGATCGGAAGGAGATACTTCCATTCAAGCGCAAGCATCTGGTCGATTCTCAGACGGGGGAATGTCCATTTAAACCAGATGATAATGAACGAGATGGTGAACGCTTTGAGCAGGAACCAAACGACAGCGGGGATGTAGTCCATGATTGCGTTGAATCCGTCCCAGCCGGGGAAATGCAGTGGCATCCAGCCGCCGAAGAACAGGAGTGTAGCCACGCCCGAAACCACGAAGAGGTTGAGGTATTCGGCAAGATAGAAGAAGCCGAAATGGATACCTGAATATTCCGTGTGATAACCTGCCGTAAGCTCGCTCTCGGCCTCGGGAAGGTCAAACGGGCCACGGTTGGTTTCGGCTGTACCGGCAATCAGATATATGATAAATGCTATGATTGCGGGGATATGTCCGGAGAAGATGTACCAGAGATGGCTCTGGTTTTCAACTATTTCAACAACGTTAAGGGTGCCGGCGAACACGGCCATCGTAAGCACCGACAGGCCGATTGAAAGTTCGTAGCTCACCATCTGGGAGCCTGAACGGAGAGCGCCGATCAATGTGAATTTGTTGTTACTCGACCAACCGGCGAGCAGGATGCCGAGAACGCCGATTGACGAAACAGCAATCAGGAAGAAGACGCCTATATTGAAATTGATAATCTGAAGGCCGTTGCCCCAGGGAAGCACTGCGAAAGCGAGCATCGAAGCCAGGATGACCAGATAGGGCGCAAGGGCAAACAGGAATTTATCGGTGTATTTCAGCGAAATAAGCTCTTTAATAAGAATCTTGAACATATCGGCGACACTCTGGAGCAAGCCCCAGGGGCCGACGCGGTTCGGGCCGAGACGGCACTGGAACCAAGCACAGACCTTGCGCTCGAAATATATGTAGAAGAGAGCCAGGACTGAATATAATGTCAACAGGACAAGGCCGATGAGCACACATTCCGTGACCACGGTGAGCCATTCGGGCATAAATGACCGCAAAAGGCTGTCGATCCAATTGGTCAGTACTGAAAAATCAAACATGTCTTATATAAATTACTATTATTATCTGTGTTAAATTCTTCTTGATTTATCGGTCCATGTCAGGAACAATATAGTCGAGCGAACCGCCGATGGTGATAAGGTCGGCAATTTTGTTTCCGCGTGTAAGATGATCAACAACGGCGGCAGCCGGCAGACAGGGAGGCACAATCTTGAGACGGTAGGGCTTGGTGCTGCCGTCGCTTTCGACGTAGACACCGAATGTGCCGCGGCAGCCTTCTACAGTGCGGAACCAATGGCCAACGGGGAGCTTGATCACCTTGGGCACTTTCACGCAATATTCTCCTTCGGGGATATTGTCAATGAGCTGCTCGATGATGCGGGCGCTCTGAACCATCTCGTCCATTCTCACTTTGAATCGGGCCATCGAGTCGCCTTCTGTGCGAACCACTTCTTCGAAATCGAGTTCGCCGTAAATGCTGTAGGGATCGGTTTTGCGCACGTCGCATGCCCAGCCGGAAGCGCGTCCCGAGGGACCGGTAACCGACCAGTTGATGGCATCTTCGCGAGTCATCACGCCGACGCCTTCCAGGCGGTTTTTGGCAATGACATTGCCAACGAACAGTTTGTCGTATTCCTTGATGTTTTTAGGCAGCACTGCAAGGAGGGCTTTCACATCCTCGACAAAATCGGGAGCGAGATCCTGCATGACACCGCCGATGCATTCGTAGTTGAACGTCATGCGGGCGCCGCAGGTCTTATCCATGATGTCGAGGATCTGTTCGCGCACACGCAGCGAATAGAAGAGCATCGTGGTGGCGCCGAGGTCCATGCAGTAGGTGCCGATGAAAAGGCAGTGAGAGGCGATGCGCGAGAGTTCGTCCATGAGCACTCGGATCACCTGAGCGCGGCGTGAGATCTCGATTCCGGCAGCCTGCTCGATGGTCATACACAGACAGTGGTGATAGGGATGAGCCGAGAAATAGTCGAGACGGTCCATGAAGTGGAGCGTCTGCGGATAGGTGAGTTTCTCGCATATCTTTTCGATGCCGCGGTGGATGTAGCCCATGTAGACATCGATCTTCTTAACCATCTCACCATCGACAGCGGTGCGGAAACGAAGCACACCGTGAGTGGCGGGGTGCTGCGGGCCGATATTGACCACGAAGTCATTCGGCTCGAATATCCTTACCTCTTTGGCTTCAACGGTGCCGTCGGAATTTTCGACATAAGTGGTGGTGAAGTCGCTCTGACGTTCGCTTTCGGTGGTGACAGGATTTGCTTCGGGGCTTTCGTCGTAATCCTTGCGCAGGGGATATCCGTTCCAGTCGATGCTGAGGAAGAGGCGGCGCATATCGGGATTGCCGATAAATATGATGCCGAAGAAATCGTAGACTTCGCGTTCGAAAATCGTGGCAATTTTCCAAAGGTCGGAAACGCTGTGAAGCATGGGCTTTTCGCGATCGGGAGCCACAACTTTGATAGAAATATGAGTGTTGTGGCTTGTGGAAGTCAGATAGTAGATGCAGCCGAATTTCTCAGGCCAGTCCATACCGACGATCGTCACCAAGAAATCGAATCCTAAAGCGTCGTTTTCCTTAAGTTCGCGGGCGAGGTCGTGCCACCGCTCGGCAGCGATTTCCACTTCGAGGATATCGCCTTCGACAAAACCGGCTTCGGGGAAAAGCTTGGCTATGGTTTCCTGTAGTTGTGCCATATATCTTATATTATACTATTTACACTTGTGATATTTAATCCTCGACACCTTCAATGGGGTGCTCTTTAAGAAACTCTTCCTGTTTTTGCTTGCGGTTTACGCCGCCGAAGAACTTCTCCACTTTCATCTTACGCGAGAGCTGCATGATGGCATAGATCATAGCCTCGGGGCGCGGAGGGCAACCGGGAAGATAAACGTCGACAGGGATAATTTTGTCAACGCCCATCACAACATGATAGGATTTCTTGAACGGTCCGCCCGACACTGCACACGAACCGCACGCAATCACATACTTAGGCTCGGCAAGCTGATCGTAAAGACGACGGAGCACGGGAGCCATACGGTTGACGATCGTACCGGCGACCATAATGAAGTCGGCCTGACGTGGCGACGATCTGGCCACTTCCCATCCGAAACGAGCCATATCATAACGTGCTGCGCCAAGCGAAACGAATTCAATGCCGCAGCAGCTGGTGGCGAACGTGAGAGGCCAGATGGAGTTTGAACGGCCCCAGTTGATCAGCTTATCAAAAGCACCGACAACGACATTGGCGCCCGAGGCCTGAAGCTCCGACACCAGTTTTTCTATATACTCATTGTCTTTCCATGCCTCGTAGGGCATACTTTTTGTTGTTACTTCCATTCAAGCGCTCCTTTCCGCCAGGCATAAACGAGACCCAGCACCAATATAGAAAAAAAGAAAGCGATCGAAATAAGGCCACCGGTGCCCAACTCTTTCACTTTCACAGCCCACGGGAACAAGAAAACACATTCCACGTCGAACATAAGGAATAAAATGGCAAACAGATAGTAACCTACCTTAAACTGCGCCATACTCTCACCGCGTGTGGGGATGCCGCATTCATAAGGCTCGCCCTTCTGGGCATTGAATGAGCGGGGCGAAATAAGCCCTGCGATCCACAACGCCAAAGCCACCAGCGCGATACCGGTCACTGCGGCCGTCACAGCCAGCGTGGAGGATAGAATCGTTAATGAAATCATATTATCAAAGAAATATATTTACACTAAACCGTTTGATCTTCGCCATCGCAAACTCCAATCAGACACACGGTTAACCGAAGCCCCGGTGAAAAAGGCCTGTGTGTTTTCGATGGCTACAGACTTTTATGGGTGCAAATATAATCAATTTTACTTAAAAACGCGAGCCTATCGCCCGCGTTTTTTCACACAATTTCAAAAACGATTTCAAAACCTCCACAAAAACCGTCAATGAGTCTGCGACCCGAATGTGGCTATCGATGCGTTGCCTTTGATTATCTCGCCTCCATACAGACCGACAGACTGTCGGCCGGGAAATCGTTTCTATTCTTTAGCCGAATGTTTCTTCAGTTCAGCAATAGCGGCCGCTTCTTCCCTTTTCCGGCTATCGGGAGGGGGTCAGAGGGATTGCTCGGAAAGATCGGGGGTGAGGAATGACGCGACATCATAGCTTTTGCCACCGGCTATCAGAGTCATGTCTATTTTCAGTTCTGTCCGCAAATCAGCGGTGGCCGTAAAGGATTTAACGGAGGGCACACCGTCGCATGTGGTTCCCGGCTGAAGGGTCAGAGTATATCCGTCGTCAGTGAGCCTGAGAGCCAGCCGGCTGATCGAGAAACTATATGACTCATTATCAAGCTTCAGACTCTCCACGTTGAGCGTGGCTGTCATATTTTTTGGATCGAGGTGCAATTCGTAGGTGGGCTTATAGTCTATGTACTGATGGCCGGACGAGACATTATCGATCCGGGTTGTACCATCGGCGAATATATTATAGGGATAGGCAGTCACCACATATTGTCCGTCGACAACAAAACGTGCGTAGATTCCACCGGTGCCGTTAGGGTTGAGATCGTTGGATTCGGTATAGACAATAGTGACGTCGGTAATGGTGGTCCCGCGGCTAACCGGATCGGTAGAAACAAGATTATCAACTTCAACCACACGCTCGATTTCGTGACTGTTTCTCGAGAATCGCATCGGGACATCGCTGAAGGTGAGGGTCAGCGGTGTATCCGACTCACGGACGCGCAGATTGCGGACGGTGATTTCGGCTGTGAGATTGTCGTCGTCAAACACCGCATAATATGAAGCGTCATCAAACACCTCGATTCCCGAACGGGCGCCTGTCATGGACACCACATTAAACGCATGTGAGTTGTCGGCTCTGACAATGTTGTCAAGAGGCTCCGAGCTCCGGCATCCGATGGCTGCAATCAGCAATAGTAATATGAGCGGTTGAAAGCGTTTCATATCTGTTCAACCACTGCGGAGGGCAAAAAGTTCTCCGGCCGAAAGAAAGCGCGGGCTTATTTCGAAGCGTCGAAATTCAGGCGCACAGTGATGCCGAAACGGCGGGGCTTGCCGCGCTGCAGGAAGCTGTTGCCGAGCGACGAGAAATAAAACGTGTTGAATTTCGTGCCAGTGATGTTTTCCATCCATGCCTCGACACTCAGCCAACTCCATTTTACAGTGACCGAAGCAGCCAGAAGCGCGTAAAGGGGCTGATCGACGCTGTTTGCCTCATTCCAGTAGACGCGGCCTATGCCCCGGCAATTGAGATTGTAGGACATCTCGATATCCGATCCGGCCGGATGAGTGTAAGATACCGACCCGAAGAGTGTGTTGACGGGAGCATACGGCACATATTTATTTTTATAGTCGACGCCGCCGTCGGTAAAGCGGAGGAACTTGGCGTTGGTGTGGCCGTAGGAGAAATTGAAAGCCCAGCGTTCGGTAGGATTATAGCGAATCTGCACCTCCGCGCCATAGCTGCGCGTTTTGCCGGCATTTGTGGTGATGCGGCCTGTGGTCGATTCGTCAGGGAACATCGTCAACTGCTGGTCGCGGCAATTGATATAGAAGAGAGCCAGGTCGGTCAGCACGCGGCCGTCGGCACATCCGATATGCGCGCCCACTTCATAGTTCCAGCTTTTTTCCGGCCGGTAGCTCACGATATTGTCCACATCGAGCGTGCCGGCACCGGAGGCACCACCTCCGGGCATGTTCTGCATCATGTCGCTCATCAGGCGTTGCTGAAGCACTTCGCTGAACATCTGCGTGTTGTATCCGCCCGACTTGTAGCCTTTGCCCACACTGGCATAAACCGTGGATTTTGTCGGCATCGGCAGGTCGTAGCTTACCGTAAGTTTCGGGACGAATTCGAGGAAGTGGTCATCGATCGAGCCATTCTCGTCGATATAGAGTCGTTTGGTCGTTGTCGGGATCATCGGCGGCATGCCCGGTTTCATCTGAAAGGTATAGGCCGTGTTGCACAAGCTGTTGAAGTTAAGGCGCGTCGACTCATAGTCGAGACGGAGACCGAGAGCGAGGTTCCACCGGCCGAGATCAAGTGTGCTCTGATGATATATCGCAAGACCCCAGTTGGGAATTTTGAAATTGCTGCCGAGAACTATTTGCGGGTCATCGAAGCTCAGGCTGATCGGGATGCGGTCGTTGTTGTTGATGCGGTCGGTGATCAGGCGCGCAATGCCGTCGTCCTTCAGCGTCACCGGCGCATGCATGGATGTGTGCTTATAGAATCCGAAGATACCGGCCATCCAGGAATAGCACCCGGCATCGCCGCGGGCCACGATATCCTCGGTGATCGACCATTCATGGCGTTTCTGCGTGAGCGTGAAATAGTTGAGCGGCAGGAAATCCTGATCGAGCGTCATGTTGTCGTCGAGATACTGCAGGCTCGTGATGCTCGACACCGTAAACGAAGGGCCGGTCCATTTCAGGGTAAGGCCATCGGTGAGGGCATTGCGGCGATAGAAGCATGTGTCATTATAGTTGATCATTCCGCTGCCTGCATATTCATAAGGGTAGCCGTTCTGACGCGAGAGATTGAATGACGCGACATTGTCAAGCGAGAGTGTCGACGTGGGGCGCCACTGGGTTTTCCATCGCAGAGTCATGCTTTTTTCAGTGTCTACTTTGCGGGCATTATAATGATTGCGGTAGAAGCCGTCGGAGAAAAAGAAGTTTCCGGAGAAACCCATGGCCAGCGACTCCGATGACTTGAAATAGTGCGACAGACCGAGCCTTACTTCGGGCCCGTTGGCAAAGGTGCCGGTCACGCGGCTTCCCTGATATTTCATGGGCTGAAGCGTGTAGATGTTGATCTGGCCGCCCATCGTGTTGCGTCCGTAAAGGGTGCTCTGCGGACCGCGGAGCACTTCGATGCGGTCGAGATCGAGCACTTCGAAATCGTAGGCGTCCTTATTCATCACAGGCACATTGTCGACGCTCAACCCGACGACAGGCTGCTCCATCCGGGCACCGATGCCGCGCACATAAATGCTCGAAGTCATTCGGCTGCCATAGTCCGGAATATAGAAGTTGGGAGCTATCTCGCTCATATTCTTAAGTGCTCTGATGTCCCAGCGTTCGGTCTGAAGAGCGTTGACAACAGTGACAGCACCGGGTTGCATGCTTAAATCAGATTTCTGTTTGATCGCGGTGACGGTGACATCATCAAGCCAGCGTGTCGTATCTGCAAGTGATTCATCCTCTGACGGCGAAGCTACTGCCGCACAAGCAGTTAAAGCCATAATGCCGGCCATTATTTTGCGTTTCATCTATCGGTCGGTTATTATTAATTTGCAAAAACGTCGCAAAGATAACGCTTTACGGCCATTGTTACAAACCGACGCTTATGATTATTTTAAACACTAATTAAATATGGCGTATGGCTTCATTTCGGAAATTTTTGTAAATTTGCGCCCAATATCGATAAAATCATTTCATCATGGCTCAACAGGACGAAGTATTCAAAAAAATAGTATCCCATGCCAAAGAGTATGGATTTGTGTTTCAGTCAAGCGAAATTTATGACGGACTTTCGGCCGTCTATGACTACGGCCAGAATGGCGTAGAGCTGAAGAACAACATCAAACGCTATTGGTGGGACGCAATGACACTGCTGCACGAAAACATCGTGGGCATTGACTCAGCGATTTTCATGCACCCCACCATCTGGAAAGCTTCGGGACATGTCGACGCATTCAATGATCCTCTTATCGACAACCGTGATTCGAAAAAACGCTATCGCGCCGACGTGCTCATCGAAGACGAGATTGCAAAAATGGACGACAAGATCGAGAAAGAAGTGGCCAAAGCGCGCAAACGTTTCGGCGACTCATTCGACGAAGTCCTCTTTCGCCAGACCAATCCCCGCGTGTCGGAATACCTCAATAAACGCAACGCTCTTCACGACCGTTTCGCCAAGGCGATGAACGACAACAACCTCGAAGAACTGCGTCAGATCATCATTGATCAGGAAATAGCGTGTCCGATTTCCGGCACACGCAACTGGACCGAAGTGCGTCAGTTCAACCTGATGTTCAAGACCGAGATGGGGTCTACCGCCGACGGCGCTATGACCGTGTATCTGCGTCCGGAGACGGCACAGGGCATTTTCGTCAACTATCTCAACGTGCAGAAGACGGGCCGCATGCGCATTCCCTTCGGCATAGCTCAGATAGGCAAGGCATTCCGCAATGAGATCGTAGCCCGCCAGTTCATTTTCCGCATGCGCGAATTCGAGCAGATGGAAATGCAGTTCTTCGTTCGTCCGGGCGAGGAGCTCAAATGGTTTGACCAGTGGAAACAATGGCGCCTGAAATGGCACAAAGCCCTTGGCCTCGGCGACGAGAAATACCGCTATCACGACCACGAAAAGCTGGCCCATTACGCCAACGCCGCCACCGACATCGAATTCCTGATGCCCTTCGGATTCAAGGAAGTGGAAGGCATCCACTCACGCACCAATTTCGACCTCTCACAGCATGAGAAATTCTCTGGCAAAAACATCAAATATTTCGACCCCGAGCTCAACGAAAGCTATGTGCCCTACGTGATTGAGACATCGATCGGAGTTGACCGCATGTTCCTTTCGGTGCTCTGTTCGTCCTACGAAGAACAGAAACTCGAAGGCGGCGACACTCGCGTGGTGCTCCACCTCCCCGCAGCTCTTGCGCCGGTGAAATGCGCTGTGATGCCTCTGGTGAAAAAAGACGGTCTGCCCGACAAGGCACACGCCATTGTCAACGACCTCAAATTTGATTTCGCCACACACTACGACGAAAAAGACTCCATCGGCAAACGCTATCGCCGCCAGGATGCCATCGGCACCCCCTACTGCATCACCGTCGACCATCAGACGCTCGAGGACAACACCGTCACCCTGCGCGAACGCGACTCCATGCAGCAAACGCGAGTAAGTGTCGATGAGCTCCACCGCCTCATCCACGACAAAGTGAGCATCACTTCCATCCTCCGGAAACTTGTCTGAGATCCATTTTTAGCAATCCTCTCACCTTACAGATATGAAGAATAACAAGACACTTATCATCATTGCCGCCATTGTAGGCATCCTGCTTTTATTAGCCATCCCGACCTGCTCGACCTACAACAGCATGGTCACCCTCAACGAAGATGCCGAACAAAGCTGGGGTGAAGTGCAAAATCAATATCAGCGCCGCTTCGACCTCATTCCCAACCTCGTGGCAACAGTGAAGGCCTATGCGAAGCACGAATCCGAAACCCTTCAGGGCGTTACCAACGCACGTGCAGGCATAACCCCCACCGACACCACGGCCCTTATGAATGCGGCCAACGAAGCGATGAACGCTCCCGACGCTAACGCTTACGCCAATGCTTTAAAGAAACTGACGGCCGAGATGTCAAAATTCAGCATCAACGTCAACGCAGTCCATGAAGCATATCCCGAGCTTAAAGCAAGCGAAAATTTCAGCCGCCTGCAGGATGAGCTTGCCGGCACTGAAAACCGCGTTGAGATGGCACGCAACAAGTACACCCAGACAGTAAAAGACTATAACATCAAAATCAAACGCTTCCCGGCAAATATCGTGGCCGGAATGTTCGGTTTCGAGCCCCGTCAGCAATACGAAGCCGAGCAGGCCGCACAAAAAGCGCCCAACGTTAACGACGCATTCAATCAATGAAAAAACTCTTCTATCTCATAGCGCTGGTGATCAGCGCATCAGCTATCGCCACATCTTGCGGCAGCGACGACAATTCATGGTCGGAATACTCGCAATGGCGCAACGCCAACAACCTCTGGTATCTCAGCATGAAGGACAGCGTCAACGCCAATGGCACTCCGTTCTATACCGAGCTCAATCCGGCATGGCTGCCCAACTCAGGTGTGCTCATCCACTATTTCAACGATCGCTCCCAGACGATAGGCAACCTCTCGCCTATGGTCACCAGCCAGGTGTCGGTAAAGTACAAAGGCATGCTCTACAATGGCGTTGTCTTTGATTCCACCACCGTCAACACCTCCGATTCGGTGCGCACGTTCGGCCTTCAGTCGGTAGTGACAGGATGGCGCATAGCGCTTACGGATATGCGCGTAGGCGACACTTGCGAAGTGATACTCCCCTACACCATGGGTTACGGCACTCAGGGCCAGAGTTCAATCAGCCCCTACTCTTCGCTTAAATTCGGCATCAAGCTTGTCGACATACCCAACTACGAGATTCCCTGATCCGGGTCGTTAACAATTATTTTCCAACCGTCCCTTACAAAACCGACTCCCGGATTGTTATAAGGTAAAAATCTAACTTCCGGGGCGCACGGATCTCATTTCACGTGAGGCTGGCTTCCCGAACAATTTTTTACCGATATGAAGTATAACATCATTGACATTGAAGGAGTTGGCGAGACCTATGCCGAAAAAC
>URWH01000017.1 GCA_900551515.1 uncultured Porphyromonadaceae bacterium | reverse complement strand
ATACCGGCCCGTAATGCTGCACGGTTTTTCCCGAATCTCCTGCGGTGTTCCGCTGGCAACGACCCGGCCGCCCGCTTCGCCGCCGCCCGGTCCCATGTCGATGACATAGTCGGCGGCGCTGATCACGTCGAGATTGTGCTCGATGACCAAAACCGTATTCCCTTTGTCGACGAGGCGGTTGAACACACCCAGAAGCACTTTGATGTCCTCGAAATGCAGACCGGTGGTGGGCTCGTCGAGGATAAAGAGCGTGCGGCCGGTGTCGCGGCGGGCGAGCTCGGTGGCCAGCTTGACGCGCTGGTTCTCGCCGCCCGAGAGGGTTGACGACGGCTGGCCGAGCTTGATATATCCGAGGCCTATTTCCTGAAGCACTTTTATTTTTCGAAGAATCGAGGGCACGTTGGCGAAGAATTCGACGGCCTGATTGATGGTCATGTCGAGCACGTCGGCAATCGATTTACCTTTGAAACGCACCTCGAGCGTCTCGCGGTTGTAGCGCCGGCCGCCGCACACCTCGCATGGCACAAGGACGTCGGGGAGGAAGTTCATCTCGATGGTGCGGTAGCCGTTGCCGGAGCATGCCTCGCAGCGGCCGCCGGCGGTGTTGAACGAGAAGCGCCCCGGTTTGTAGCCGCGGATGCGGGCTTCGGGGAGTCCGACGAAGAGATTGCGGATGTCGGTGAACACGCCGGTGTAGGTGGCCGGATTGGAGCGTGGCGAGCGTCCGAGCGGGGTCTGGTCGACGGTGATCACCTTGTCGATATTGTCAAGGCCTTCGATGGCGGTGTAGGGAAGCGGCCTGGTGAGCGAGCGGTAGAAGTGGGCGCTGAGTATGGGTTGGAGGGTGCCGGCGATGAGGCTCGACTTGCCGCTGCCCGAAACGCCGGCCACTACGGTGAGAGTGCCGAGCGGGAGGCGCAGGTTCACGTCGTGGAGATTGTGCCCCGAGGCTCCGGTGAGGGAGAGGAAGCGTCCGTTGCCTTTACGACGCACATCGGGGATAGGGATGGTGCGCTTGCCGTTGAGATAGTCGGCGGTCAGCGTGCCGCTTTTGAGCATCTTCTCGGGAGTGCCCTGAAACACCACTTCGCCGCCGCGGCGTCCGGCCCGCGGGCCTATGTCGACGATATAGTCGGCCGACAGCATCATGTCGCGGTCGTGCTCTACGACGATCACCGAGTTGCCGAGGTCGCGCAGTTGGCGGAGAGAGGAGATGAGGCGGTGGTTGTCGCGCTGGTGCAGCCCGATGCTCGGCTCGTCGAGGATGTAGAGTACATTGACCAGCTCTGAGCCGATCTGGGTGGCCAGGCGTATGCGCTGGCTTTCGCCGCCCGAGAGGGTGGCCGAGCGGCGGTCGAGCGAGAGATAGCCGAGACCGACGTCGACGAGGAAGCCGAGCCGCGAGCGGATTTCTTTGAGGATCTCGCGGGCTAACACGGCCTGTGTGGGCGAGAGGCGCTGCTCGACGGTGAGCGTCCACCGGTGCAGTTCGGCGATGTCCATGCTGCAGAGCTCGGCGATGTTGCGGCCGTCAATGAAAAAGCTGAGCGCCTCGCGGTTGAGGCGGCGCCCTTCGCATTCGGGGCAGACGGTGCGCGTGAAAAACCGCTCGCCTTTGCGGCGGCTGACGGCGCCTTCCGTCTCATCGTCGAGCATCGACTCGATATATTTCACCAGGCCTTCATAGCGCATGAAATAGTTGGATGTGGCTGCTGTGGCGTTTTCAATTTTCAGACGTTCGTCGGTGCCGTTGAAGATCTCGTCGAGCGCTTCGTCGGGCATCTCGGCCAGCGGCGTTTTAAGCGTGCAGCCGTATTTCTTGCAAATAGCCTCGATCTGCCAGAAAATCATCGAGTTGCGGTATTTGCCGAGCGGGGCGATGCCGCCGGCGTAGATCGAGAGGCTGCTGTCGGGGATCACCTTGTCGCGGTCGATGATGTTGACCTCGCCGAGTCCTTTGCAGCGCGGGCAGGCGCCCAGCGGGGAGTTGAAGGAGAAATTATGCGGCGCCGGCTCGCGGTAGGAGAGGCCGGTGACGGGATCCATGAGCTGCTGCGAGAAGTGGAATATGGTGTCGGCATCCACGTCGTAGACCATCAGCTGCTTTTCGCCCTGACGGAGGGCTTCGCCTACAGTTTCGCGAAGGCGTGTGCTGTCCTTGTCGGAGACTTTCAGGCGGTCGATGACCACTTCCACGGAGTGGTTTTTGTAGCGGTCGAGCTTCATGCCCGGGGTGATTTCGCGGAGCTCACCGTCGGTGCGCACAGTGAGATAGCCTTTGCGGCGGATGCTTTCGAAGAGCTCCTTATAGTGGCCTTTGCGGTTGCGGACCAGCGGGGCGAGGATGTAGATTTTCTTGCCGGAGAAGCGCTCGAGAATCAGTTCGACGATGCGCTCCTCGGTGTAGCGGATCATCGGCTCGCCGGAGAGGTAGCTGACGGCTGTGGCTGTGCGTGCGTAGAGGAGGCGCAGGAAGTCGTAGATCTCGGTGGTGGTGCCTATGGTGGAGCGCGGGTTGCGGTTGACGGTTTTCTGCTCGATGGCTATGACGGGGCTGAGGCCGGTGATCTTGTCGACGTCGGGGCGCTCGAGGTTGCCGAGCAGGTTTCGGGCGTAGGCTGAGAATGTTTCGATGTAGCGGCGCTGGCCTTCGGCGTAGATGGTGTCGAAAGCGAGCGACGATTTGCCGCTGCCGCTGAGGCCGGTGATGACGGTGAGCTCGCCGAGGGGGATGCTGACGTCGATGTTTTTTAGGTTGTGGACTCGCGCACCAAGAATTTCAAGACTTGTCATGCGGTCGTCGCCTTCGATGCTTTTTCGTGGGGTGCTCATCAGTCAGTCCAGTTGTGGTTGAAAACGTGTTTCTTTTGTTTGGAGCGATAGAGAGAATGTTCGTCCGGCACCAGCACGCGATAGGTCTTGCCTGATTTGTTAGGAAGCGATTTGGCCCTTATCCAGGGGTTGGCTTCGCGGAGGGTGAGGAATGTGATGCCGTGTTCGGCAGCCCATTCGGGCCAGCTGTCGACCGGTTCGGAGACTTCGACATATTCGCCGTCGAGGGGCTGATAGAGTTGGTCGGCCTTGAGGTGATAGCCGTAGCGCGAGGGGTGCTCCATGATCATTTTCATGGCCAGAAGACGGAACATATAGCGTGAGGTCTCTTCGGTGAGCCAGAGGTCGTAGGCCGAGGTGGCCAGCTGCGATGACAGCTCGTTGCTGATGCGGCCCATGCCGCCGTTGTAGGATGCGGCGGCCGATTCCCAGTTGCCGTATTTTTTGTAGGCGTTGCGCAGATAGCGGCATGCGGCTTCGGTTGATTTGACGGGGTCGAAACGTTCGTCGACGTAGTCGTTGACTTCGAGGCCGTATTCACGTGCGGTGGCGGGCATGAACTGCCAGAGGCCGGCGGCTTTGGCACCGGAGACGGCACGTGTGTTGAGGTTGCTTTCGATGCAGGCCAGATAGACGAGGTCCTCGGGCATCCCTTCGCGGCGCAAAATCGGTATGATGATCGGGAAATAGCGGTTGGCGCGTTTGATGGTCAGCAATGTGTTGCCGTGGGTGTAGCTCATGGCGGTGAGCTCGCGGTCGAGGCGCTCATACATGTCGAAGCGGTCGAGCGAGATATCCTGGTCGGCAAAGCGAGCTTTCTTGGGTATGGTGGGGCTGACCACTGCGGCGGGCTTGTCCTTATGGTCGGAGGCCGCCGCCGAGCCTGCAAAGAGTGCGAGGAGCAGGATGGATATGATGGATGTGCGTGTTGTCATAATCGAAAACAGTTTAAGGAGAAAAGAAGCGTCCATATGGAACCGTCGCGGATGGGAGGATTATTTATAGTTGAGAATGTTGATGTCGCCGCTGAGGTTGTAGTCCTTGCCGTCGGAACCGCGCGCTTTGATCACATAATAATATACGCCGGCGGGGACGATTTTCCCTTTGTAGCGGCCGTCCCAGCCCTGGGCGGGATCGTGGAATTCGGCCATTTTCTCGCCCCAGCGGTTGAAGATATAACACTCGAAGCTGATGATGGACTTGTAGGAGACGCGCCATTCATCGTTGACGCCTTCACTGGCGCCGGGCGAGAAAGCGTTGGGGCAGCGAAGGGCCGACTCGCCGATGTAGACGCTGTAGGTGTCGCCGTAGGCGGTGCAGTCGCCTGAAGCGTTGGCAGCGGTGAAGCGCACGTAGGTGGTGCCCATCTCGGTGAACGTGTAGTCGAATTCGAGGTCGGAGGTGCGGTAGATCACATCTTCAAACTCTTCGTCGCGTGCCATCTGCCACTGCGTGAATATGGCGGCATCGGTCACGGCGGCGGTGAAAGTGATGTCGATGGGCGCTGATCCGCCGAGCGTTTCGTCGGTTTTAAGTTCGTTGTCGGCCGGCGTTTTTGATTGTGTGGCGCTGGTCATGCATTGGACGGCCGTGGCCTGTATGCTGGAGGTGCCGACGGTGACTTCTTCGCCCCATTCGCGGAGAAAGCGGTCGCCGGAGAGCTCGAAACGGGTGTCGCAGAGCGGTGCGGGAGCACTGAAGATACCGTCGATATACGGCAGGTCGACCGTAGTCTGAGCACTGATATAGCGGAGATTCTCGGCGTCGGGCGTCAGCGTGTTGTAGGTCAGTGTGATGCCGCGGTCTATCTCAAAGCCTCGGCCGGTGATGGAATAGTAGGTCATGCGCGGAGCCGAGCCGACGGCCTGAAAGAACGTGCGGTCGCAGTCGGCGTCGGATGTGAGGCCGAAAGCGGTGATATTAAACGGATGCCGGGAATAGTCGGTGATCCAGTAATAGACGGTGCGGCCGTTTTCGGTGAATCCGTAGCCGGTGTCGGGGAGGATTGTCGATACGGTCACTTCGTTGCCGTTGCGGCTGATTGATGAGGGGTCGGCTTCGACGGCATAGGCGGCGCCCTGCGAGCCGAAGGTGACCACGCTGACGCCGGAAGCGGCGCCGGAAGCGGTGTAGACCATCGAAGCGCCTGCCGTGGTCTGGAGCACATAGAGTCCGTCGAGACCTGTCTGGGCGGTGACGGTTACGGCCACGGGCTGGCGCAGAGTGCCTTCAAACCGCAGTGCGAAAGCGGAGGAAAGGCTTAATATAAGGGCGGCAAAAGCCGTAAGTAATCGTGACATATACGGGAAATGCGGGGAGAAATGATGGATTTGATTAATCATGCAAAGTTACGCTTTTTCGGTCGTATTATCAACGTTTTCACCCGTCAGTTTATTGCCGTCGGCGGTGGCCCCGGAGGCTCCGTTGCGTGTCGAGGCAAAAGCGTGGGTGAAATAGACGGTAAATACGGGGAAAAGTATGAGCCCTTCGGCCGACAGGATGACACCGATCACTTTTCCCGCCGGTGTGACGGCCGTGATGTCGGATCCGCAAGTGGTCATCTGCATCACTGAATACCACAGCGACTGGCCGTAGTTCCACACGTCGGGGTTGACGGGCGTTTCCTCGACATAAAAGGCGAGGCTGAGAAAATAGAGCGTCGCCACCAGCATGATTATGTAGGCGCCAAACATGTTCGTGATCCAGTTTTTCGACATGATATCCCAGGTCATGGCCATGACGCATGCTGCCCGCGCCATCGGGAGGAAGCGGAGCGCATAGGCTACGCCGGGCTGGATCCCGATGTCGAATATGTGGAAAATAGTGGTGAACGGGATGCAGACAATAATATATATGAGATTGCGTGCAAGGAAGCGTCGTTTGTGGGTCGACAGCAGGAATTCGATGAAGATCTCTATCTCGAAGAACATGCAGATCCACATCTGCACTTTCAGGAACTCGGGCGAATCGACAAACGAGACGTTCATCAGCGTGTCGTAGGTGATATATGCTATCAGAGCCAGCGCTCCTGCGAGCACCAGCATATGAAGCAAGGGCAACAGACGGTTGCTCAGTTTCTGTCGGATTGCATCAGTTGATTTCACGGAAATTAAACGCCTGCCGGCCTCCAACGGTTCGTCGGCGGCCGTAGCATTTCCATGCGTTATTCCGTGAGAAAGGATGCGGGGTGGGCTCAGATTACCTCCATGTTGGCCTGCAGGCGCTGGCGCACCACTTCGTAGATGAGCACGCCGGCGGCCACCGATACGTTGAGCGAACCGATATGGCCGAACATCGGGATGCTGACAAACTGGTCGCACTGGCGAAGCACTTCGGGAGATATGCCGGTGTCCTCGGCGCCCATGACCAGGGCAGTCGGGCGGGTATAGTCGGCCGTGGTGTAGTTGATATCGGCTTTTTCCGACACGGCCACAACGTTGAACCCGGAGTCTTTGAGGAATCTCACGGCCGAGAGTACCGACTGCTCGCGGCACACAGGCAGATGCAGGAGTGCGCCGGCCGAAGTCTTGACGGCGTCGCCGCCCACGCTGACGCTGCCGTGAGTAGGGATGATGACGGCGTCGGCACCGGCACATTCGCAGGTGCGGGCGATGGCGCCGAAATTGCGTACGTCGGTGATGCCGTCGAGCACCACAACAAACGGGAGCACGCCGGCTTCAAAGAGCTGTGGCACGAGATGGTCGAGCCGGTGGTAGGTGACGGCCGACATCAGCGCGATGGCGCCCTGATGATTCTTGCGGGTGATCTTGTTGAGCTTTTCCACTGGCACACGCTGCATCACCACGCGGTTGGCGCGCGCCATTTCGATAAGTTCCGATGACAACGGCCCCGAAAGATCTTTTCTGATGAGCAGTTTGTCGATTTCTTTTCCGGCCTCGATGGCCTCCATCACGGCACGCAGGCCGAAAATATAGTCGTTGGGTTGCACGGTCGTATAAGATGGGATTATTTGTTTTTCGGATCATTGTCGGCCATTGCGAGCAGGGCGCGGGCATTGGCGCGGGCGGCTTCGTCGGTGCTGTTGCCGCTGAGCATAAGGGCGAGTTCGTCGACACGCTGGTCGTCGGTGAGCCGGACGATTGACGTGTGGGTGGCCGATTCGTCGTCGGTCTTGAACACTTTGAAGTGAGTGGCTCCGCGGGCTGCCACCTGCGGGAGATGGGTTATGGTGATGACCTGCAGCTTCGACGACATGCGGTCCATCATTGCGGCGATGCGTGCTGCGACGTCGCCCGACACGCCGGTGTCGATCTCGTCGAAAATGATGGCGGGCAGGCTGAAGAGCTGGGCCACGATCGATTTCACGGAAAGCATCAGGCGGGATATCTCACCGCCCGAGGCGGCTCCGGCAATGGCTGTAGGAGTCTGGTTTTTGTTGAAGGCGAAGCGGAACTCGATGGTGTCGATGCCTGTTGCCGACATCTCGGCTGTCTGAACGTCGATCACACACTGGAGGTTTTTCATGCCGAGCGGAACGGCCGTCTCTGTGAGCTGCCGGGCAAACGATTCGGCAGCCTGCCGGCGGCGTTCGGATATCGTGCGTGCGGCTTCCATGGCCCGGCGCCGGGCGGCACGTGCTTCTTTCTCGAGTGCGGCAAGGATTTCGGGCGCATCGTTGAGGTTTTCGAGCCGCTGTCGAAGCTGCATCTGCAGGGTGATGAGATCGGAGTCGGTCTCCACGTTGTGCTTTCGCATCAGCGAGTTGATGGCCGAGATGCGCGATTCGATGCGCTCCAGCTCTTCGGGCGAAGCCGACGACGAGGCCGATTCGAGACCGGATATGGTGTCGGCGAGATCGGAAAGCTCTATCCTCGCAGCCTCAAGGCGGTTCATGATGTCGTCGCCGTCGTCGAAAAGCTGCTCTATCTCAGCGCAGGCATCCTTGACTCGGGCAAGCTGACTGAGGATATTGTTCTCGCCTTCGCTTAAGGCGTCGGCGGCATCGATCACATAGCTGCGCAACTCGGTCTGTTCGGAAAGTTCGTCGCGCTCCTCCTGAAGTGATTGCAGTTCGCCTTCGCGGAGATCGAGCTCGTCGAGCTGGGCGAGTTGAAATTCCATGAAGTCGGCGTTGTCGCTGTCGCGTGCCAGAGCGATTTTTGCGGCTTTGAATTTTTTCATGGCGGCGCGGAACTCGGCATACAGTCTGCCGTATCGCGCGAGCAGCTCGTCGTTGCCGGCCACGGCATCGATGACGCGCCTCTGGAAATCGGCGCCGGCGAGCAGCTGGTTCTGATGCTGCGAATGGATGTCGATCAACAGAGCGCCGGCATCGTGCATGGCCGTGAGGTTGACGGGCGAATCGTTGATGAAAGCGCGCGACCGGCCCGAAGGCGACAGCTCTCGGCGCATGATGAACAGCGAGTCGTCGCATTCGATGTCGTTGTCGGCACAGTAGGCTTTGAGCGCCTCGTTGCCGTCGATACGGAATGTGGCCTCGATGACCGATTTCTTTGTGGTGTCGGCGATGGTGCGGCTGTCGGCGCGGCCGCCGAGAAGCAGCCCGAGCGCTCCGAGGATAATCGATTTACCCGCTCCCGTTTCGCCGGTGATGATGTTGAAGCCGGGGCGGAAAGCGATGTCGATGCTGTCGATCAGCGCATAGTTGGATATATGAAGAGTTTCGAGCATGTTGTTGTCAGAAGTTGTGGAGAAAGGGCGTCTATCGGGTTGCCGGCGGGTTTTTGATGTTCTGCAGGCGGGATTGCTCGGTGGGGTAGAGCTTCATCAGTAGATTGTAGACATCGTCGCGCTCCGATTGCGATCCCTTGCTGTAGATGTTGACCAGTTCGTCGAGTTTCGCATCGCGCCACATGGTGAGTCCCACCGACATCGGGGATGTCTCGTAGACCTTTTGCAAAGCGTTGAGCGACTGGGTGATGGTGGACCGGCCCTTGTCGGGGCTTATCGACATTTCGTCGAGACCCTTGCGGTGATACTGGTAGAGCATGTCGCGCAGTCCCACCGTCTGCGGATCGGTCAGGGCGGCGAGGACGGCTGAACGGTTGCGGTTGTCCTCGAATGATTTCCAGCCCACCTCGCCCGACGACTGTGCGAGCTGCACGATTGTGGCCAGACGGTCGTAATAGGGGTCGCCGCCGCGCGGAGAGAACGAGTCAAAGTCGAGCGCCAGAAATAGATAGGCGTAGTAGTTGAGAAGAGCCGTCAGGTTGCTTTCCATGGTGGTTTCGGAGAAACGCAGCGGTTCGTTCTGGCGGTATTCAAATTCGATTTTGTCGTCCTTGAAATTGAGCAGGGTGGTGGTGTAGGAGCTGTTGTAGACCGGGCGGGTCGACTGCACCTGCAGGTCGCCTTTGATGACGTCGTCGCTGTATTCGTTGACCGTCAGGAAAAGACGGCATTCGATTTTTTCGTTGGGGGAGAATTGCGCCGAAGTGAAGCGGGTTGTGTTCATGTACTCGTTGATAGCTTCCTGAAGGGATTCGAACACCTGCTCGTAGCCGGAGATGCGGTCGGAGTTGATTTCGACAGTGCAGTTGAGCTCCTGAGCCGACAGGCGGATGCCGGCGGCTATCATGACGGAGAGGATGGAGAGAATCAGACGCATTGTTCAGAGATCGGATGCTATGGCATTGAGAATATTGACGGCTACCTCGGCCTTTGAGGCGAGCGGAACTTTCACAGGCTCGGCGCCGGGGGCAATGATCGTGACACTGTTGGTGTCGGTGGCGAAGCCCGAACCGGCGTCGCGGAGCGAGTTGAGCACGATCATGTCGAGATGCTTGCGCGCAAGCTTGTCGGCGGCGTTGGCCATTTCGTTGTCGGTCTCAAGGGCAAAGCCTATCACCTTTTGCGAGCCGGTCTTCATAGCGCCGAGCGTTGCAGCGATGTCGGGATTCTTGACCAGCGTGATGACAGGAGCCTCGTGGCCCTCACGCTTGATCTTGGATGCGGCGGGAGCGGCCGGGGCATAGTCGGCGACGGCAGCGCACATGATGGCGATGTCACAGCCGGGAAAGAGGCTGACGCAGGCATCCCGCATCTGTACGGCCGATTCGACGCTGATCACCTTCACCGACCTCTCGGCGGCCTTGATGCTCACGGGACCGCTGACCACAGTCACGTCGGCGCCCATGCGGGCCGCGGCGTCAGCCAGCGCAAATCCCATCTTACCGGTGGAGAAGTTGCCGATGAAACGGACGGGGTCGATGCGTTCGTATGTAGGTCCTGCCGTGATGAGCAGTTTCTTGCCGGCCAGCGGTTTGGCATCGGCGGTCTCAAAAAAATTGTCGATGATCTCAACGATTTTTTCAGGCTCCTCCATGCGCCCGCGGCCTGTGAGATGGCTTGCGAGCTCGCCGGTGGCGGGTTCGATGATATGGTTGCCGTAGGAGCGCAGCAGCTCGAGATTGCGTGTGGTGGAGGGGTGGGCCATCATGTCGAGATCCATCGCCGGGGCTACGAAAACGGGCGCCTTGGCCGAGAGATATGTGGTGACGAGCATGTTGTCGGCCACACCGTTGGCCATCTTGCCGATGGTGCAGGCCGTGGCGGGTGCGATGAGCATGGCGTCGGCCCACAGGCCTATGTCGACATGACTGTTCCACTGTCCGGTATTGGCCGTGAAAAACTCGCTGATGACGGGCTTGCCGGTGAGAGCCGACAGCGTGACCGGAGTGATGAACTCTTTGGCGGAGGGCGTCATCACGACCTGCACTTCGGCTCCGCGTTTGATGAGCAGACGCACCAGGAATGCCGACTTGTAGGCGGCGATTCCACCGGTGATTCCGAGTATGATATGTTTGCCTTGTAGCATGTGAGGTTGTGGGTGAGAGAAAGGGGGGGGGTTATTTCGACTTTTTCACGCGCAGGTTCACCATGGCGAAAGCGTCCTTGGTGTTCTGCGGGAAATCGCCCTGCATGATCCAGCCGTAGTAGCCCGAATCCTTGCGCAGCACATCCTCGGCGAGCTGTCCTTTGTATTTGCCGAAGTTGATGACCTCGCGGTGATTGTCGTCGTAGACGAGGCGGCCTGCGAAGTCGACGTTGTTGCCGTGGCTCGAATAATCCGACAGCGACTTGACGTCGTTGGTCAGATCGTCGTAGCGGTCGAGCTGCGCTTTAAGCACTTCGTAGGTGGCGCGGGTGTCGGCGCTGGCCGAGTGGGCGTCGTCGAGATTCTTGCCGCAGTAGAACCTATAGGCGGCCGAGAGGGTGCGCTGTTCTTTTTTGTGGAATATGGTCTGGACGTCGATAAAGCGGGTGCGCGACAGGTCGAGGTTGATGCCTGCGCGGTTGAACTCTTCGAGCAGCAGCGGGATGTCGAAGCGGTTGGAGTTGAACCCGGCGATGTCGCAGTCCTTGAACATCTCGGCGAGACTCTTGGCTATCTGCTTGAACGATGGCTCGTTGGCGACATCGGCATCGGTGATGTGATGCACGGCGGTGGCTTCGGCCGGGATGGGCATCCCGGGATTGATGCGCCGTGTGCGTTCGGTGTCGGTGCCGTCGGGCATCACTTTGACGATCGATATCTCCACGATGCGGTCGTGGGTTATGTTGGTGCCGGTGGTCTCGAGGTCGAAAAACACCAGCGGTCGCGTGAGGTTGAGTTTCATATCAGTCGACGATGTTCATTGGCATGAGGATCATGAGCAGCTCACATTCGGGATCGTTGTCGGCGGGCAGACAGAGGGCAGGACGGCTCGGATCGGCGAGCTTCAGTGTCACTTCCGATGTGGTGAAAGTGGAGAGAAGCTCGATGAGATAGAGGCTCGAGAAGCCCATCATGAGTTCCGGACCCTCGTAGCTGCAGGGAACGGATTCCCAGCCTGATGTGCCGAAGCTGTTGTCGCATGCGCGGAGTGTCACCGTTTCGGGCGCGAATTTGAATTTCACAAGACCGCCGCCTTCGTCGCCGAACACCGACACGCGGCGGTGAGGAACGACTGACGGTCGACAGTGAATGTGTAGGGGTTGGATGAGGGGATTACGCGGTTGTAATCGGGGAAGTTGCCTTTGATGAGGCGGCAGTTGAACTTGAAGGATGCCGATTCGAAGATCACGGCCGTGGGGGTGACGGTGACTTTAATGTCCTCTTCTTTGGCAAACACGTTTTTGAGCACTGTGGCGCCTTTGACCGGGAGGATGAACGAGCATGTGACGCCGGGCTGCGAGGTGCCGTTGGTGTAGCGCACGAGCTTGCGGGTGTCGGTGGCCACGAACACGATGCATTCCGGTTTCACGTCCCAGAGGATACCCATCATCTGGGGACGGATCTCGTCGGTGCCGACAGCGAAAATGGTGTTTTCGATGCCCTTGATCACTTGCTGCGTCGGGCATGTGAACGTGATGCTGTCAGCAGCGTCGGTGACCATGTCCTGATCGGGATATTCCATGCCGTTTATGGCGATGGCGTTGTAGCAACCATTGGAATATGTGATCTTCATGTCGAAATTATCGTCGTTGATGTCGAACATGATTCCCTGATCGGGGAGCTCTTTGAAAAGCTCGACAATGCGGCGTGCATCGAGGCAGAAGCGGCCGCTGCCTTCGGCGTCGGCAACATGCAGGCGGCCGACGAGAGAGTTCTCCATGTCGGCGGCGCGGATTGTGAGGATGTCGTCCTCAAGAACAAACAGGAAGTTGTTGAGGATCTGCATCGTGTTTTTGTTGTTGATGATCTTGCTCACTGCCGAGAGGTAGTTGTAGAGAGTCTTGCTCGAAACGTTGAATTTCATGGGGGAAAGTATTTTATTGTTGTTATTTGCTTAATTAATAAATGTGAGGAGATGAATTATGTGTGGGGAGGAGGCGTCAGTCGAACACGTCGTCGATTGACGATTCGGGCGTTTCTTCTTCGCCGCCGTCGGAGAAGGGGCTTGCGCAGAGGTTGACGTCGGACGGGAACACGAAGCGCTCATCCTGCGAATAGGGGAGCGATTTGTCGGAATAGACTTTCTTCATGAAAAGGCCGTAGATGGGCAGTGCCATTGCGGCGCCCTGACCGTAGCCCATGTTGTTGAAGTGGATGAAGCGTTCTTCGCCGCCTACCCATGCGCCGGCCACGAGCTGTGGCGTGAAGCCCATAAACCAGCCGTCGGCATTGAAGTTGGTCGTGCCGGTCTTGCCGCCCATTTCGGCGGTGAGGTTGTAGGGAGCGCGGCGGAGGCGTGCGCCCGTACCGGAGTTGACCACGTTCATCATCATGGACAGGATCTTATAGTAGGCTTCCTCGCTGATCACTTCTGAGTGGCGCGGGGTGAATTCGGAGATGATGTTGCCGTTGCGGTCGGTGATGGCCGTGACAAAGATGGGGTCGACCTTCATGCCGTGGTTGGCGAAGGCGGTGTAGGCGGTGACCATCTCGCGGACCGATACGTCGACCGGGCCGAGGCAGAGCGACAGCACGGGCTGGAGCGGCGAGGTGATGCCGAAATTCTGCATGGTGCGCACCAGGGCGCCCGGCGAGAGCTGGCTGATGAGGCGCGCCGAAATCCAGTTGTTGGAGTTGGTGAGCGCCCAGCGGAGGTCGACCATCTCTCCGACGCGCGAGCGGCTTGAGCGGGGCTGCCAGAGGCGTCCGCTTTCGTCGTAGAGCGGAGGCAGTGTGTTGGAGAACATGTCGCAGGGCGTGTATCCTTCTTCCATGGCGTAGGTGTAGAGAAACGGCTTGACGGTCGATCCGATCTGACGGCGTCCGGTGGAAACCATATCATATTGGAAATAGTTGAAGTCGGGGCCGCCCACATAGGCTTTTACGTGGCCGTTCTGCGGATCCATGGCCATGAATCCGGTGCGGAGGATGTGCTTCTGATAGATGAGCGAGTCCATCGGTGTCATCACCGTGTCGACGGCGCCATGATAGGTGAAGAGCTTCATCTCGCGCGGAGTGTTGAACGATTCTTTGATCTGCTCGTCGGTCATGCCGGCCGCATGCATGGTGCGGTAGCGGTCGGTCTGCTTCATGGCGTTGTGTATGAGGTGGTTGACGCGTATTTCAGAGATTTCGGTGCGGTTGGTGGAGTAGGGAGCGCCTTTCGAGCCGCGTTTTTCGCGGAAGAAGGCGGGCTGGAGATAACCGCCGAGATGTTCTTCGACGGCCTCCTCTGCATAGCGCTGCATGCGCGAGTCGATGGTGGTGTAGATGCGCAGGCCATCGTTGTAGATGTCGTATTTCGAGCCGTCGGGTTTCGGGTTTTTTTCGATCCAGCCGAAGAGCGGGTTGCGCTCCCATTCTATGGAGTCGGCGCGGAATTTCTCATATTCCCAGCCACGGTAGTTTGAACGCTCGGGCTTCTGTGCGCGGAGCATGTAGCGGAGCTCTTCGCGGAAGTAAGGGGCTATGCCGTCTTTGTGATCCACGCGGTGGAAGTCGAGCTCGATGGGGAGCTGACGCAGCGAGTCGAGTTCGCTGCTCGTGATCATGCCGGCCTTGAACATCTGTTCAAACACCACGTTGCGGCGTTTCTGCGTGCGTTCGGGTTGGCGTACGGGGTTGTAGACCGAGGGGTTTTTGACCATGCCCACGAGCATGGCTGCTTCCTGGATGTTGAGATCTTTGGGGTGCTTGTTGAAATAGACCTGAGCGGCCGATTTGATGCCGACAGCGTTGTAGAGGAAGTCAAACTGGTTGAGATACATCTTGATGATCTCTTCCTTGGTGTAGAGGCGCTCGAGCTTTACGGCGATCATCCATTCGATGGGCTTCTGGAGCATGCGCGACATCATGCCGTCAGTTGGCGGCGAATAGAGCTGCTTGGCGAGCTGCTGTGTGATTGTCGAGCCGCCGCCCGAGCTGCGGTCGCCCGCGAGGAATGTCTTGAATCCCACGCGAAGCAGGGCGCGGAAGTCGATGCCGGAGTGCTCGTTGAAGCGCGAGTCCTCGGTAGCGATGAGCGCGTTGATCACGTGCTGCGATATCTCATCGTAGTCGGCGTAGACACGGTTGCCGGTGTTGCGGAAGAAACGGCCCATTTCCTCGCCGTCGGCAGTGTAGATCACGGATGCGAATTTGTCGTCGGGGTTCTTGAGTTCCTCGACGTTGGGCATGTAACCGATAATGCCGTTGTAGATGAGGATGAAGAAGATGAAGATGAGGAAAATAAAGCCGCCGAAGCCGTACCACATCCATTTGATGGTGCGACGCTGGCGCTCTTCTTTGGTCAGAGGTGCCTTCCGGGGGGCAGGTTGTTTTTTCGGTTTATCGTCAGTCATTGGTTTTCAGATGGTTGCTGCGGCTGCCGGTGCTGACAGGCGCGGGCTTTGGAATATCCAACAAAGGTAACGATTTTTTTTTGGATTACGCGCGCATGAGGCTGCATTTTTGAAATTTGGGCGATTCGGGGCGATTTTGGACAGAATTCGGTACAAGAGCGGGCGGACAAAAGCGGGGGCGCTGAGCCGGGGGGATGGTTTGCGGCGCAGCGCCCTGCTGTTATGGATCTGACGGGACGGGATTATTGTTTTGACCCTTCGGGATGTCGGTGTCAGTGTCGTCCCGAGCGGGATATCATGGCCGAGAGTTCGGTGTTGAAACTGTCGGCTTTGCGGAGATCGGCAAGCGTGAGATGCATGCGGTAGCGCCAGTAGTGGCGGGGGTTGGCGGGCACGTTGATCTGTTCCTGACGCGGGTCGTGACGACGCAGGGCGCCGTCGGTCGAGAGCCAGTCCTGCAGCGGAAGGATGCAGAGCATCGAGGGCGACTGGAGGTGTTGCTCGATGATCTCGCGGCATATCCATGGCTCGGCATAGTAGGGCGCCGGACCGCCGTGATGAAGCATCTGGTTGAAGAAGCGCTGCGTGGCGTCGCGGTCGGTTTCCCACCACTGGCGTATGCCCGGCATGTCGTGGGTGGATGTGGTGCACACCGACAGGTAGGGGTAGTGGGCGGGGTCGGCGAATTCGACGGATGAGTCCTTGGGCATACGCTGAATCTCGAGCGAGAGGATGCGCAGACGGCGCATGACGTCGGGTACGCAGGCGGGTATCATGCCGAGGTCTTCGGCGCACACGAGCATGTCGGTGGCATCGGTGATGGCGGGCAGTTTCGACATGGCGCTCTCATACCAGAAGCCGTTGTGACGGTGATAGAAGAAGTCGTCGTAGAGGCGGTTGAAGGTCATGCGCTCGTAGTCGTTGAGCGACCGGTAGGCAAAGGTATACTGAGCGGCGATGCGCGGATGATAATGGCCCGGCTGATAGGGGTCGGCGATGAAGAGTACCTGGTCGAGCAGCTCCATCAGGCCGTTGCATATACGCTCCGAGCGCTGGTCGGAGGGCTGTGCCGCGAAGTAGTCGGCAATGCGGCGCTGGGTGCTGAACTCGGGACGGAGGCTGTAGCGCGACGGGTCGTCGTCGAGGGGCTGGAGATATTCGGCGCGCACCTGGTCGGTGAACTCGCCGAAGATATCCGTGAGCATCCAGTCGGCGATATAGGGCACGGCGTGATAGCCGGCGCTGAAATGGAAATCGTAGAGGTGGAGCATCTCGTCGGGCGTCATCGGCAGGGCCGGATTGAAGAATCCGAGCAGACCGTGGATGGCGTCGAGCGGTATCTGCCATATGCGGAAGAATCCGAGCACGTGGTCGATGCGGTAGGCGTCGAAATATTCCGACATCTTGCGGAAGCGAGCTTTCCACCAGGCGAAGCCGTCACGTGCCATGACGGGCCAGTTGTAGGTGGGGAAGCCCCAGTTCTGACCCAAGACGGAGAAGTCGTCGGGCGGTGCGCCGGCCGAAGCGTCGAGGTTGAGGAGCTGCGGCGATGTCCAGGCGTCGACGCTGTTGCGCGATATGCCGATAGGGATGTCGCCTTTGAGTGTTACGCCGCGTGAGTGGGCATAGTCGCGCACTTCGCGCAGCTGGCGGTCGAGATGATACTGTATGTAGCAGTAGTAGTCGGTTTCGTTGCGGTGCAGCTCGATGAAGCGGTCGATGAGCGAGGGGGCATAGACGGCATACTGCTCCCATGCCGAGCTGTCGGCGGTGCCGTAGAGGTCGCGGAGCGTGCAGA
>URWH01000016.1 GCA_900551515.1 uncultured Porphyromonadaceae bacterium | reverse complement strand
CCCGCCGCCGTGTGAAAGATAATGCAATGGCGCGCTTCACCTTCGGGCGAGGCGCGCTGTGTATATGCCGTAGATGGTCACTACGATGAAGCACACCAGCGGCAGCGCGAACGAAACATTGACGGCAGGCATGCCGGCTATGGTTTTCATGTCGATGATGGCGCCCTGCAGCGGGGGCATCAGCGCCCCGCCCACGATGGCCATGACAAGGAATGCGGCCCCGAGCGAAGTGTCGCGCTCGTCGACGCGGTCAAGCGCTATGCCGTAGATGCTCGGAAACATGATCGACATGAAGGCGCTGATGGCCACAAGGCAGTAGAGTCCGGCCATATTCTGCAGGAAGATGGTGCCCACGGTGCAGATGCTCGCCCCTATGCCGAATGCCATGAGCATGCGGCTCGGCGCGAAATATTTCATCAGATAGGTGCCGATGAAGCGGAACGACAGCGCCAGCCCCATCGCACATATATTATATGTCTGCGCCGTGGCTTTGTTGATGCCCAGGTTGTCGGCATACTGGATGATGAAGGTCCACACCATGATCTGGGCGGCCACATAAAACATCTGCGCCAGCACGCCGCTGCGGTATTCGTTGTTGTGCCAAAGCCGCTTAAGTGTTTCGGCGGAGCTCACCTTCACCCCTCGGTTGTCGGTGCGCGGCATCTTCACGAGCGCTATCGCCACAAACATCACCACCACGATAAGTCCTATCGCAACGTAGGGATCGCGGATCACGGCAAGGTCGTGCACGCGCATGTCGGCTTTTTGCGCCGCATCGAGCGAATCGAAAATCATCTGGCCGGCGGCGTCACGCCGGTCCGACCACAGGTTGGGCAGGATGATGAGCGACGCCACCGCCATGCCCGACAGCGAGCCCACGGGGTTGAACGCCTGGGCGAGGTTTAGCCGCCGCGTGGCGCTCCGTTTGTCGCCCAGCGACAGGATGTAGGGGTTGGCCGTCGTCTCCAGGAATGCCAGACCGAAGGTCAGCACATAGAGCGAAACGCAGAAAAATGAAAACTGCTGGAACGACGCCGCCGGGATGAACAGGAAGGCGCCGACGGCATACAGCCCAAGCCCCAGCAGGATGCCGCTCTTGTAGCTGTAGCGCCGGATGAAAAGCGCCGCCGGTATGGCCATGGTGGCATAGCCGCCGTAGAATGCAAACTGCACCATCGAGGCTTTGGCCGCCGACAGCTCCATCACGGTCTGGAAGGCCGCCACCATCGGGTTGGTGATGTCGTTGGCAAAGCCCCATAGCGCGAAGAGCGACGTGACGAGGATGAACGGTATGATATATTTTCTGTCGACCAGCCGCGGATTGGCGATGTCGGGCAGCGTGGGTGTCTTCTGGGTTTTCATGGTGGGTAGGGGAGAGGGTTGTGTCTGATTATCTCTGTATGATTTCGGTGATGTCGGCAGGCGATGTGATGATGCCCGCCGTCTGGGCCTGCACCATTATATTGCCGATGGCCGTAGCCTCGACGGGTCCGGCGGTGACCTGAAGCCCCGTGGCTTCGGCCGTGAGACGGTTGAGCAGCGTGTTGCGGCTGCCGCCACCTATTATGTGCAGGCGCTCCACCGGATGAGGCAGCAGCGCGTTGAGCCCTTCGATGCCGTGTTTGTAGCGGGCCGCGAGCGACTGCAGCACGCAGCGCACATATTCGCCCTGCGTGCGCGGCTCTTTCATGCCGTGGCTCCGGCAATAGCTGTCGATGGATCCGCTCATGCTCCGAGGCGAGTGAAACGATGGGTCGTCGACGTCGATAACGGCGTCGCTGACAGCCTTTTCTGCATCCCCCAGCAGGGTGGGGTAGTCGGTTGGCAGCCCTTCCTCTTTCCATTGCGCGATGAGCTGCTGGAGTATCCATAGGCCGGTGATGTTCTGCAGGAACCGTATCTTGCCGCCGACAGCGCCTTCGTTGGTGAAGCCGGCCTCGCGCGCCGCCTCGCTGAGTATCGGCTCGCTGAGCGTCACGCCGAGCAGCGACCATGTGCCGGAGCTCAGATAGGCGGTGCGGGTGCTCTCGAAGTCGCCTCCGGCGCAATATACGGCGCTGGCCGTGTCGTGCGACCCCACGGCAACCACGTCGACGTCATAGCCTGCGATGCCTGCCTGCGCCCTGACAGCTTCGGTCAGGAGGCCGCGCACCGTGCCGGGCATCACGATAGGGCCGAACAGCCGCTCGGGCAGCCCGATGCTCTTAATGAGCCGGCGGTTCCATTCGCGGCTGCGGGCGTCGAGCAGCCCGGAGGTCGATGCAATGGTGTATTCGTTGTTGGCCTTTCCGGTAAGGAAATAGCTGAACAGGTCGGGCATGAAAAGCAGCCGGCCGGCGGCATCGGTCATCGCGCGGTCGGTGGCGATGAGGCGCGCGAGGCGGAACACGCTGTTGATGTCCATTATCTGTATGCCGGCCTGGCCGTAATGCTCTGCCTCGCTCCCGTGGTCGCGGAAGAAAGCCGCTGCCGAGCCCGCCACGTCGTCGTCGCGGTAGCACACCGGGTTGCCCAACAGGTTGCCCGCGCGGTCGGTGAAGGCGAAGTCCACGCCCCACGTGTCGATGCCTACCGACCGCAGCCGATAGCCCGTGTCGACGGCTTTGCGAAGCCCGCGCACCATCTCGTCAAAGAGGCGCAGAAAGTCCCAGTAGAGATGCCCGCCGAGCCTCACCTGACGGTTCTCGAAGCGGTGTATCTCATGCAGCGTCAGCGTGCCGCCGTCGATCGTTCCGGCCATCACGCGGCCGCTCCCGCCGCCGAAGTCGGCGGCTATGAAAGCTTCTTTCATTTGCCCTCTTTCCCGAGAAAATACGATTCGAGGTCGCCGATCTCCGTCGGCGTCAACGGATCGACGTTGCGGCCGTTGAGCACAGCGATGCGGCATCCCATCTCAAAAAACATCGCGCGCTCGAATGCCTGGTCGAACGATGCTCCGCACACCACCTGCCCGTGCTTGAGCAGCATGGCCGAGTTGTGGTCGGTAAGCGCCTCGATCACATGCTCGGCAAGGGCCGGCGAGCCGGGGCGGAAATAGGGTATCATCGGTATCTCGTCGCCGACGTGAAGCGCCATTTCGGCCGTGAAATTGAAATTGTCGGGACGCTTGTCCATGCATGCCACGGCCGTGGCATAGGGGCTCTGGAAATGAAGTACCACGTTCACGTCGGGACGCTTGCGCATCACGCCCATGTGAAACACGCTTTCCATCGACGGTCGCACCCCGTTGAGCACTTCGCCCGTCGACAGACGGCACACCGACACGCGGTCGGCCGTCAGCTCCGGTACCCACGACCCGGTGCCCGAAAGTAGCACTTCGTCGTTGTCGAGACGCCACGAGATGTTGCCGCTCGAACAGATCGTAAGTCCGGCCGCGCCTACACGGCGGGCCTGGCTTACGAATTCTTCTATCTGTGATATTCTGGCCATCGTGCTGATTATTTATAGATGGGACCATAGTTTTTGCAGGCGCGATAGTCGGAGCCTTCCTTATCCATGCCGAATGCATTCCATGCCGACGGACGGAAAATCCCATCATCGTCGATGTTGTGCATGCACACCGGTATGCGGAGCATGGATGCCAGCGTGATCAGGTCTTTGCCTATGTGGCCGTAGCTGATGGCACCGTGGTTGGCGCCCCAGTTGTTCATTACGGAATAGACATCCTTAAAGGCTGGCTTGTCGCAAAGTCGGGGCACAAACCATGTGGTGGGCCAGGTCGGGTCGGTGCGTTTGTCGAGTATCCTGTTGATTTCCGGATCGATGTCCACCGTCCAACCTTCGGCGAGCTGAAGCACCGGACCAAGACCTTTCACAAGGTTGAGGCGCATCATGGTCACGGGCATGCCGCCTTTCGTCAGGAAGTTCGACGAGAAGCCGCCGCCGCGGAAGTAGTCGCGGTCGGCCGGATACCATGTGGTGGCTTTGAGGCACGCTTCCACATCTTTCTCGGTCATCTCCCACGACGGTTTCATGCAAGGCTCGCCTTTTTCGTTTATGCTTGCGCCGGTGGCGTCGAGTGTCGTGGCGCCCGAGTTGATCAGGTGGATGATGCCGCCCGCTGCACGTCCGGTCAGCTCTTTGCCCGTCACGCGTTTCACGGCTTCGGGGCTCCAGTAGGTGCGCACGTCCGAGAACATCTGACCGCAGCCGGTGAGCAGGTGGCCGAAGAGCATCGCCACACCATTGCATGCGTCGTTCTCGGTGGCAAGCACGAATGCCTCGCGGATGCCGTTCCAGTCAAACGAAGTGTTCATCAGCGCCTCGGTGTAGTCGCCGTTAGGTTTCCAGTCTGTCCACTGGCGCTGGCCCTGGAAGCCGCCGGCTATGGCGTTGTGCCCGAGCGATTCTTCTTTAAATCCCATCTCTTTCAGGCGCGGATTGCCCTTCATGAGGTCGCGCACTATCAGTGTCATCTTTACGATAAACTCCCAGTCGGCGTCCTTCTGCTCGCGGCTTTTGCGTTTCTCGGGGCGGTTCTTGAAGTCCTCGCCCTCGTTAACCTTGCAATATTTCTCGGTCCAGGCCATCGCTTTGGCATATTCGTCATGGTCGTAGATCCCTTCGTCCATGCGGCGAAGTATCTCTGTCTCATCGATCGATTCGTTGCGCATGCCCAGATATTCCTGGAAAAATTCCGGACTTACAATCGAGCCGGCGATGCCCATGCACATGCTGCCTATCGACAGATAGCTCTTGCCGCGCATGCAGGCCACGGCAACGGCGCCGCGGGCGAAACGCAGCAGCTTCTCGGCCACGTCGGCGGGTATGCTGTTGTCATCGAGATCCTGCACGTCGTGACCGTAGATGCCGAATGCAGGCAGACCCTTCTGGGCATGAGCGGCAAGTACGGCGGCAAGATACACGGCGCCCGGACGCTCGGTGCCGTTGAAGCCCCACACGGCTTTGGGCCAGTACGGGTTCATGTCCATCGTCTCCGAGCCATAGCACCAGCAGGAGGTGACGGTGATGGTGGCGCCCACGCCTTCATGCTCAAACTTGTCGGCGCATGCGGCCGCTTCGGCCACGCGCCCTATCGTCGTGTCGGCGATCACACACTCAACCGGTGTGCCGTCGGGATAGCGGAGATTCGTGGTGATGAGGTCGGCCACTGCTTTGGCCAGATTCATGGTCTTCTCTTCAAGGCTTTCTCGCACTCCGCCCTGACGTCCGTCAATGGTCGGACGAATGCCGATTTTAGGGTAATTTTTCATGTTGTTCAAGTGATTCAATGATTGGGTTGAAATATAGATTTACAGCTATTTCCGCATAAATGCGTTTTTTCAACAGCAAATGTAATATTTTTTAATCAATTATGCGAGTATAACCGCACATATCAGTCTATTTTTTGAGAATGCAGTTTCTCGGGTTCAATTTCTGTAAAAATAAAAAGAGAGGATCCGGTATTTTGCACCGAACCCTCTCGTTGGAATTTAAAGACCGCATGAGCATGCGGTCACCTTATGCTATTTCTTCAGCACTTTGAAAGCGCCTGCATTTACGCCGTCTTTCGTGATATGTACGATATACACGCCCGAAGGAACGCCGAAATTAATGGCGGCAGTTTCGCCTGCGGCAATATGCATTGAGCGCGACGCCATCTGCATGCCGCTGATGTTGTATACGGAGATTCCATATTCGCCATCGGCATCGGCCATTACGAAGAGAATGTCATTCACCACGTATGTCTTGATATTGTCGCCATCGGCATCGATACCGTCAATTCCTGCGAGATCTTTCACATTGACCACGGGGAGAGCCATGGTGTGTGAACCCAGTTCGTTGGTGAGGGTCAGTTTTCCGCTGTAGACGCCGCTATTTGCATAATTGGCGACAGCACTGCCTTCAGTGGCATTGCCTGTGGCATTTCCAACCTTTGCACCGTTGACCTGGAAGTTTGCGACAGTGACAACCGGGAATGCTGTGCTGGCAAGGAAAGGACATCCTGAGGTGTAGTCATGCTTGGTGTTGACAGGATAGCCCTGAGCGCCGGTATCGGCTCCGGTAATATCATAATAGTATGCGTTGATATTCTTGGATCCACCGACACAAGGAATCACACCTTCGGTATCAGCTACAGTTTCGAAATCCCAGAATGCGAGTACGCTGCCGGGGAGGTTGTTTTTGTCAAGACCTTCAAGTGAAGCCTTCACCTCTTCGGCTGTCATGGCCTTGTTCCATACGGAGAAGTCGTCCAGAACACCTTCGAAGCGTTTGCCGCCGATTTCATTCGATACTTGAGCCGAGCGGCCACCGCCAAGTGACAGGCGGTTGCGTACGGTGTAATCAGTCCACCATTGCGCTGTGCGGCCTTCAGCTGCGTTAAACACTGAATTGGTGGTGTAGGTGTCAGTGTGCACAAGGTTGCCGTCGATATAGATTTCGCGCTTGAACGATGAAGTGCTCAAAGTATATACGAAAGCGAAGTGTGTCCACTTGCCTACGGCAAAGTATGCATCGGTAGGCAGATTCTCGGCTGATTTTGTCGTCTGGGGACCGCCTGTGCCTGCCGAGTTAACTCCGAAGCCATTGTTTATGAATGCAAATGAACCGTTTTCATTGATGTCGGACCACTGCCAGCCACTTTCGCCACCGGTCCAGCCGGCTTCAGAAGCGCGGATGTCGAAGAACTTGGAACTTCCTTCGGGAAGAGCGAGCATTTTTATCCAGCCGGCAACCGAGAACGACTGAGTGCCGTTCAGACCCAGATCATCGGCGTAAACACCGAATTCAACACCACCCAGATGCAGACCGCGTGACGAGAATCCGTCTGCTTCACGGCCGGTGTAGGCGAATGTCACATCGTTGCCTTCCATAATATCCACATCAGAGGTCTGGTTGTTGGCGGTGATGGAAAGGATTTCAGGCAGACGTCCGGTGGCCGCCGGAGTCACGCTGATGCGATTGCTGTAGACGATCGATGCGTTTGCATCGGAGCTGTTGTTGTTGGGTCCGATAACCTTCACGTCATAGTAGCCTGTGGAGGAGAGTCCGTTGCAAGTCCACTCCTTCGATTCACCGTCGCTTTCCGCTACCACATTGCCTGATTTGTCAATAATCTGCCATGTAAACGAGCGCATGGGATCCACAGTTGCGAGAACGAAAGATTCGTCCGGTGTGATAATCTCTTTGCTGATCGTTATATCGTCGGAGTAGACACGTGTGGATGGTACGTCAAGCCAATTTTCAGACCATGCTATCTCCGATTCCTGTGAGTGGTCGAAATTCACGGCTGATACGCCCACGCGAACTTTCGACGAAGAGCAGGGAACGGAATAAAGCATGGCAGCCCAGGTAGTGGTGATTCCGTAAAGCATCGGCTCTCCGCCCTCTTCCTGAGTGTAGATCTTATAGAACACGTTGTTCACTTCGTCGTTGTAGCAGGGACGGCCATTGGCTTTGTCTTCAATGGTGTTGGGTACGTTGAAGATCATTTTCACGTCGACGCCTTTATAATGGTTGCGTTTCACCTCCGCTTTTGTGACAGTAGGAGCCGTGGGGGCGGGATATGAGCCACGTACGATTGAGAATTCTCCGAGATAGATCTGCGCGTTTGACGCATTGTCGAAACGCAATGCAACCATTGCCAGAGTCTTGTTGTCAAGTTCAACATCTGTGCCGACAATAAGTTTGAGAGTCTGCCATTCCTCGCTGTTGGGGCATGTCTCGTTTGTGATTAACGATTTTGCGATCTCGGTGGTCTCAGAGCCTTCGGCGCTCAAAGAGAGATAGGCATTGGCAGAGCCTTTGATGAGCTTGTAGCGCACCACGATTTCATCGCCGGATTTAAGATCATATTTGGTCTTGAGCAGGTGGAGATATTGCTTCGACGATGTAGAGCCGGTGATACTGAGGCAAGAACCGCCCAGATATGCGTCATCCCAGCTGAATGCGGCGGTCATTCCGGTAGCCGCAGTCTTGCCGATGAAAGATGTTGCCCACCACCAGCGCCATGTCGGCATATAGTCCTGAACGCCGATGTTGTACCATTCGATATCGTTCATGCGTTTGCCTTCATAGTTGAAGAACTTGCCGTTGCCAACGTTGAAATTGGTGATGAACGGCTCGTAGCCGAGATCCCAGCTCATAGCCGAGGCTGCGGAGCGGTAACGGGCAAGACCGTGGAAGCCGACGTTGTTGAATTTTGCCTGCGAGTAAGAGGCAAGAGCCGTAGGAGCACTCAGGGGATTGAATGACGATCCGGTGAAATAGTTCTCAAGAGTGAGCTGATAGCACTCCTGTATCACTTCGGGACGGCCGCCCTTGTCGCCGCGTGCGTTCCAGAAATAGTTGTAGTCGTGGGCGCCCCACAGACCGAGGCCGACCGGACTGGCATCGAAGTTCTGCCAATGAGCAAGGCCGGCCGAGCCGCCCTGCATGTTTATGCCGGCGTAGAGTCGTGTCACATCACCACGGGATGCATATGTCGAGCTCGGTTTCAGATTGGTACTGTTCCAGTTGTAGTTGAAAAAGAGCGAAGAACGGTATTTGCCATCGGAGCTGTACCATCCGTCGACATTTCTCTGGGTCAGGCCGCCGTCAAAATTGTAAGCGGCGGTGGCGTATTGTGTTCCGTCGTACCAGATGTTTTCGCGCAGTGTGTAATTGCTCACATTGGGCGTGTTGTTGTAGAGGGTGGTGAGGTTTGACATTATATTTTCATGCACAGTCCCCATGAGAGTTTTCAGCATGGCGGGTGTGAATGTGTTGCGGCTATAGGTGCTGAATTCGGAATTATAAGTCAGACCGTCGTTGCCGAAATACCGCAGCACTTTGGCAGCCATAGCGGGATCCATTTCCGAATAACCTTTGAGCGTGACCTGCTGAGCTGCCGAGGGACTGCCAAAGTCCACCCACAGCATGCCGGCTACACCCACACCGTTTTTGTGGGCCACATCGGCAAAACCGCCGTAGAGCTGTGATATGGAGCACGACCAGTCGCTATAGTTGTCGATATAGCTCCACATGGTGAAGCATTCCGACTCAAATCTGCCGCTTGGCATCGCGCTTCTGGGCCACCCGTTTGAGTCCTTTGCATTGACGGGCACCCACATCATGATGCGGCGTTCGCCGTTGGTGTAATTGGTCTTCACCTGTGTCGCGGTGTTGGTGAAGCGTGCACGTGGTTTCTGACGGGCAATGTAGAAATTGTCGTCATCGGTGATTTTTTGGCTGGAACTCCAGTTTTTTACATAAGTGTAAAAATCCGCTGAAGTTCCGGACGAAATATCACCCTGATACAGATACTGTGCGTTTGCGCCTATGGCTGCGGTCGCACAGAGAAAAAGAAGAGTAATCTTTCTCATAAAAACGAATTATAATTAGGGTTTGCTGTTGATTAAGGTTGGTTGTTTTGAGTCCGGAGCGGAATCGCAGGAAGCAGGGATTCCGCTCCGGAGCAAATGGTTCACGGTCAGAAGTTGCTTCCGGGCACATCCCAGAACACACGTGTGGCCATCAGGTTCTCGCCGCCGAGAGCTTCGAGTCCGGAATTCTGGATGTCTTCCAGACCGGCCTGTATGTCGCCCCAAGGCAGCGGCATGCGGCGTATGATGTCGCCGTATGAGAGCGAACCGTCGCCGAGCTGCGGATTGAGCACAGGGAATATTTTGGGATAGCCGGTGCGGCGAATGTCAGTCCAGGCTTCGTAGCTGTTGGGGAATATGGCTAACCACTTCTGGGTCATGATCTTTTCAAGTTTTGTTTCCTGCGAATCGCCGTCGTCCCATTTCACGCCAATTGTAAGCGTGCCGTCGATGTCGTTGTTGTCAATGGGATCCTCATAGTGGTAGGGCACTGCCTCGGTCACATTCATATAGTCGTCCAGATAACGCTCGTAGTTGCCCGAGTATTCCACAAACACATCGCTGCAGTCGCCGTTGCGTATGCCGCGCTCGTAGAAGAACTGAGCCGTGCCGCCCATGTCCCAGCCGCGGAGAGCGCCCTCGGCACGGTGGAAATCAACCTCGGCCCATTTCATAGCGTAGACAGGCATATACATGCAGTCTTCTGTGGCGAAAGCAGAGAACGCTACACGCGGATTCACGGCATACTGCTGGCCGTTGTACATCTGCAGACCCGCACGCAGTCCGATGATGGCGCTTTCCTTCGGAAGAACCTTTCCGGTGGTTTCGTTCACGAGATCCTCAGAGTTGGGCGTGAGCAGATAGTTTATATAAGGATGCTGCAACTGGGTCACGATGCTTACGAAAGAGGCGTTGGCGCAGATGTCGTGCCAGGAAACTGTAATATTATAAAGCGGATGCCAGTTCCAGTTCTCAGTAACCTTACAGATCACCATCTGGTCGTCTTTCGATTCGATCACACCGCTTGCAACCGCCTCTTCGGCCCATGTTTTGGCTTGTGCCGGATCATACTTGGAAATATGCATGGCCATACGGAGCTTAAGCGAATTGGCAAACCGGCGCCATGTTTCAAACTGCTTGTTCATCGAGATGGCATCATTGTAGGCCATTACCGGTTCCACCAAATCCTTATACCACTGCGGACGTTCGGGATAATGGTCGAGCACGGCCACAATGTCGTCGAGATTTTTGATGATGGAGTAGTAAATGTCCACGCCACGGTTGAACGTGAATGGATTTGACTCTTTGTTGGCTTTGTGATCCACATAGGGAATAGCACCGTAGAGATCGACCATATCAGCCGCTGCATAGTCGAAGATCAGCAGGGCGAGTGCCTTCAGCTCAACAATCGTGTTGGACTCGTCGCGGTTGAGCAGATTGCCGACAAGTCCCTTTATTGAGAGGAAACGTCCGTAGGGACCTTCCCAGAAATCGCGATTGTAGGTATATGTGCTCGACATCTTGCCGCCCCAGTTTTGGGTGCAGGTGGTGTAGCCGGCAAAATTGTCGGTTGTAAGGCTGTTGGTATACTGATACTGGTGGGCTTCGGGCATACCGCCGTCCTTGCCGCCGAGCAGATACAGCTGTGCGGTATAGAACTGGTCGTAGTAGTCGTTCAGCAGCTCCAGAGCGGCCTGTGTCTGTTCCTGCGTAGGCTGGACTGTGTAATCGAGCAGGTCGGCATCGCCGCTGTAAATCACGGGGTCGATTTTTTCCTGAGCTTCGTCAAATTCGTCGCCGGGAGAATCGAAATCCATACATGCCGTAAAGGCAATCACCGGCAATGCGGCGAATAGATATTTCAGATTTGTTATTTTCATGTCGATAGGTTGTTATAATCGGAGATATGTGCGATTAGAATTCGATTTTAAGATTGATGCCGTAACTGCGGGCCGAAGGCATATTGAAAATGTCGAATGCTCCGAGGCCGTTTTTGGTGGAAAGTGCGATGTCGGGATCTGACGGCGCTTTTTTGTAGATGAAGAACAGGTTGCGCCCCACTGCCGAGAGTGTGATGCCTTTTATCACTCCCTTGAAGAGATTACGCATCGTGTAGCTGATGGAAAGCTCGCTCAGACGGAAGTTGGTGGCATCATAGATATATTCTGAGGGCATTACCTGACCGCCGACCATCTCATAATATTCTTTTACGGGGACAACAACGCCGTCAACATACATTCCCGGCTTCTGGACACCGCTTGTCGAAGTCCAGTAGATGCCTTCGCGTTCGGCACGGAGCCGGGCGTCGGCTGAGCGCTGCGATGTGCCTGCATGGTCGAGATATGCTTCGGTAAGTGAGATGAACTTGCCTCCTATGCGGCCGCTGATGAGGAAATAGAGCGACAGATCTTTCCAACGGAGTGTGTTGCTCCATCCGAGATTCCATTTCGAGTTCATGTTGCCGAGGTAAATGAACTTTGTGGTGTCCTTGATGGGCACGCCGAGTGCGGGGTCTATGTATATGGTGCCGTCGTCGTTGCGGCGGAAATCAAGGCCGTACATGTCACCGTAGCTCGCGCCTTCTTCATAGCGCACAGCTATCGATCCTTCGGCTATCAGCTGCTCCATCTTCGAGGGATTGCCCTGTTCGTCTTTGAAGGTCTTCAGAATCTTGTTGTCGTTGTAGGAGAGGTTGATCCCGGTGCGCCACATGAAGTCTTTGGACGCCATGATGTTGTAGCTGACAGTCGTTTCAAAGCCCTGGTTGCGTATGGAGCCGGTGTTGACTGGCTTTGATTTACCTCCGGTGGTGGCGGCAAGGAAATAGCTGTTGGTCAGATTGGTGTTGTAGTAGGTCATATCCCAGTTGAGATTGCTGTTGAAGAGCGAGATATCATAACCTATCTCAAACGATTTCTGCTTTTCGGGCAGAGGGTTGTCGAAATATCCGTAGGGCGACGACGTCAGGGCGCCGTTCACGAGATTGCGGGTGGCCGAGGCATATACCTGATTGGGGATAGAGTTGCCCACTTCGGAATAGGAGGCGCGCAGTTTCAGGTGAGTTATGACATCGGGCAGTTTCACATAGCGGTGTACGAGCGTGTTTGCTCCGATTGACCAATAGCCGTAGTGGTCGGGTGTGCCGCGGTCGGAGAACTGACGGAAAGCACGGTACCAGTCGATACGGTAGCTGCCTTCAAGGTAAACCATGTCATTGTAGCCGACCTGTCCGGTGATAAACCATCCCTGATTCCAGTCCTTGCTTTTGCCGTAGCTTATGCCGTGTCCCATAGTCCACCAATAGGCATCGGGATGGAAATAGTTGACGAGTGTGGGCAGGCTGTTGGAGGTCAGCGGCGGATAGTATGACGATTTGACATACTGGCTTTCGCTGTTGCTGCTGGAAGTGTGTCCTACCCAGCCTGAAGAAGCCGAAACGGAATAGATTTCGTTGAATGTCTTGTTGTATGACGCCATGGCATCTACATACCAGTCTGTCGTGGTTGAGTTGCCGCGACTGTACAGACCATAGTCGTGCATGAATGTCGGATACCATGTGGTGGCATATACGCGGCCGTCGGATTTGGATGACGCATAGTCGATGTTAAGACGTCCCTGCACCATGAGGCCGGGTATGATCTCGTATGATACGACTCCCGAGCCGTAGGCACGGCGCTGAACGTTTTCGCTGCGGTTCATCTTTGAGAGCCAGTAGGGGTTGTTGTTGCCGCCGGTGGGGAATGCCCAGTTCTGCTGCGGACCGCTGAGCTGTATGGTGGTTTCTTTGATCTTTCCGTCTTTGTCCCAGTACGGCTCTTTGTTTGACTCCCATGTGCCGTCGGGAGTGTAGTAGTTGTCGCGGTAATATCCGAAGTCAATGTTGCCAGGCATGCGGTAAAGGTCGTAGAGCGGGTTGAGCACCGTGCCGCCGCCCGGGCGGTTTACAGAACGAGCATACACATAATTGATCGATACGTCCGCCTTCAGTTTGTTGTCAAACATGTTGTAGCTCTGGCGGAACGAGAATGTGTTGCGGTTATAGCTGTTTCCGGGCATCATGCCTTTGGCGTTTGAGTTGGCATACGAAAAATATGTCTTCACCTTTTCCGTGCCGCCCTGTATGGCTATGGAGTTGTTCCATGTTGTGCCCGTGCGGAAGAATTCGCTCACGTCGTCAGCCGCGTAGTTGCGCAATCTGGCTCCGGGGTAGGCAAGCTGTTCGTCGGTGTATTCGCCGATTTTCGTGCCCCATGCGCCCAAAGGCATGTTGTATCTGATGGTGCCGTCGTTGCTGTCTTTGATCACTGTTACCTGCGAGCCATAGATGCGCTGGATTTCGGGGGTGACCAGAGGACGCTCGAAGGTGACATTTGAGTTGACGGTCACACCGATAGTGCCCTGACGTCCTTTCTTGGTGGTGATCATGAGCACGCCGTTGGCTGCCGCCGAGCCGTAAAGTGCCGCCGCATTGGCGCCCTTGAGCACGTTGATGCTTTCGATGTCGTCGGGGTTGATCAGCGACAGCACGTCACCGCTCTCCGACTCGGCCGTATAGCCTAAGCCTGAGCCGCCGTCGAAACCGCCGCCGCTGGCCGATCCGCTCATGGGAATTCCGTCGATCACCACAAGTGGTTCGTTGTTGCCCATGATCGACTTGTTGCCGCGCAATAGGATTTTCGACTTGCCGCCCGCACCGCCGGCACTTTGGGTGATTGTGACGCCGGACACCTTGCCGCTCAGGGCGTTGACGAAGTTGGCGTCCTGCACTCTCATCAGTTCATCTCCTTTTATGCTTTGGGTGGCGTAGGTGAGCGACGACTCTTTGCGCTGGATGCCCATGGCTGTCACCACTACTTCGCCAAGCTGCTGCGCGTTAAGGTTCATCTGGATATCGAGAGGTGTCCCGTTCCATGTCACTTTTACCGGATCATACCCGATGGAAGTTATCTCCAACACCTCGCCGGTTTTCATGTTCGATATGGAGAATTCCCCATCGATGTTGGTCGCGCCTACTTTTGTCGGCTTGCCGACAACTCTTACGGTGGCCCCTATCATGGGTTCGCCCAATTCGTCCTTTACCACACCTGTCGCCGTGGTGGATGCCTGTTGCGCACTCGGATTCTGTGGAGCCGCTACCGTCGCATCCGGGGATGTCAAGGCCACAACCGCGGCAAATGATGCCGCAAAAATTTGTTTGCTTGCTGATTTGATTGGTTTTAGCATAAGGTAACTAAATAAATATGAAATTGTTGTTGTTCGTGCATTTCGTTCTGCGCTCGTTTCCTGTATGCAGTTGATTAAATAACAGATACTTTTCCATGGTATATGCCGAAAAACAAGGCATAATTATGCGCTATAGCTTTTGCTGTTGTTTGCAGAAGTACACATCTTTTATCAATTTACCTCCCCCTATTTAGTTAAAAGATGTTGATTTTAGCAACATCCGGACATGCATGACGGAATATGCAGCCCCGTCGGATTTCGCCGCTTTCACTGCGGCTTCAGCGCCCGTAATCGCGTAGTCGCTTTTCATCCTGTAAGATACGGTGCGCATTTCTTTTCGGTGAACATAGTCGCCGAAGTGTGTGTTTGCTAATTAAGCATCATATCATCGGGCATATCGCCGATCGACACCGTCCCCGCGGCTTTATACCTATTTATTGGATTCATGGATAGACAATACTCCGTTTTATGAAAAAGATATTCATTGTTTCGACCCTGCTTCTGTTCTCAGCCATGGGTGTCACTGCGCGCGACACCGAGCTGTCCGTTTCCTATGGCGCGATGCCCGCCATGAAATCGCTCGGCGTCTACCATAACCATTGGCACGATCTCGACTGCTGGGGCTCGGCCAATTTCACCATCGACCACAAATTCGCCCCCGGCCTCTGGATCGGTCTGGGCTATACTTATTCGTCGGCCGACTCAGATCACGCTCTCGACGGCCGCTACGGCAAGGTGACATGGCACGGGCTCATGGTCAACGTCCGCTACGAATGGCTTCACCGCGGTCCGCTGACCATGTACACTCATGTCGGCATAGGTGCGCTGGTCCAGTACTATTCCCCGTCGTGGGAAGACTCCTACAATCGCACCAACATGGCATTCCAGCTGTCGCCCATCGGGCTACAGGTCGACATCGTCCCTCAATTCGGCCTCTTCGCCGAAGCGGGCTACGGCGTCCAGGGCATCATCAAAGCCGGCCTGCGGATCGGTTTCTGAGTCAATCGGCCGACGCCTCATTGATGTCGGCGTCTGAGAATACTTCGAGCGGCCTGTAGAGATCATCGCTGAACTCGCGGTAGTCATAGATCTTTTCTTCGCCGTCGTAGCATTCAAGCAGCGTGCAGTGTCCTCCCCATACGTGCATCGGAGTCGAAGGAATGGTGGTGTTATAGTTGGGGGTGATGTTGAATAGCGGGCCTATGCCTTCCACCCAGTAATCATAGGGCGCTTTTTCAAAGAAATAAAAGCCCGACCACACTTTTGCAGCCCGTCGCTCTTTGCCCATGAGGGTTATGATGCCACGGCTTATGATCGTGATGTCATACAGCGTCAGGCTGGTCGCGCCCTCAGCGGGAAATATGTCGTAGAGCAGTTTGAATTCATATGTGGGATTGTTTACCGTATAGGGACGGGTTTTCCATAATTGGTAAATTTTGCTGCCGTCTTCATACATCACATACGGGTCGGGATACGGGCCGTCGTCGTTGTAGACCCGTATCGTTTTAGCCGCAATGCCTTGCACCACAGTGTCACCCGCGACTTCCTGCGTGAATGTTTCTTCAGCCTTCGGCGTAAAATCAGAATTATAGGTGGTGGTTCTCTTCACCCATCTCTTGCCGTCGGTGAATATCGGCCGTATCATTTCCGGAAGTGGTTCCACTTTTGCTATCGGCTCGGGATCCGGTTCTCTCAGTGCGTTGCTCTCTGAATCGCATGCAACGCCCACTCCGCTCAGCAGTGCCGTAGCGCAGAATAATAAAATCGCACTCTCTTTCATGGCTGTTTTCGTTTTATGGTTATTTTTTGATGAGTTGTTTTTAATGTGCGGATACAAGAAAGCGGTTTCGAGCCTTTGTTATTGGATATTTGTGTTGGCAAGAATGAGAAAAGTCATTGATTGATGATCGGATCCATGTGATACACACAACGCAATTTAAGTAAAAAATAAAGATATAAACAATCTTTGAATGTTTTTTTGTTTTTTTTAGCATTGTTTTGCTTTGGGACGGAGTTTTTGGCTGATAATCCGCAATATACCGACAAAAAAGAACGGAAACGTGACAGATGCACGCTTCCGTTCTGTTAAGCGGTCAGGTCGGTAGGTTATTCTTCGCGTACGAGATTGAATTTTGCGGAAATCTCTTTCTGGTCGATGGCCTGACGCACGTTGAAGCGGCGTCGCTGCGGCAGGTAGCCCGGTTTTTCGCATGTGATCTCGATCTGCACGTCGCCCGAGTTCTAAATGCATTATCGCCACAAAGATAATGTATTTGACATAAGTAAGTCGTAAAAATTATTATATACTAAGCCGCATGGGCAAAATTGATGTTG
>URWH01000015.1 GCA_900551515.1 uncultured Porphyromonadaceae bacterium | reverse complement strand
TGTTAAATCTGCATCTTTCGTGAAATTTTTTTAATAAAATAGCACCGAATCTAAAAACAAATTTCATATCTTTGTGAGGATTTAGTTTGTTGCCGTCGTGCATTTTAGCCTTGTCTATACGCTAAGCAGGGTTGACTGCACGCCGTCAGTTTGGCCTTAAATCTCTGTAAATCACTGTGCTAACCCAGTCTGTAAAAAGGGGCCATTATCATATCGCAATCAAGGAAAATCAAATAGTAATTATATTTACCTTATGCTAAAACCAATCAAATCAGTAAGCAAAATTATCATCGCTGTTTCCCTCATGGGCGCCATGGTTTGGACCATGCCGGCCTATGCGGCTCCGGCGCCTGCTGCCGCCGCCCCCACGGCTAACGCTGCGACCGGTGTCATCCTGGATGAATTCGGCGATCCGATGATCGGTGCATCTGTGCGTGTTGCCAACAATCCCGCACAGGGTTCAGCTACAAACATCGACGGTGAATTCTCCATCGCCAATGTCAAGCCCGGCACCAAGTTGAAAATCACGTCTGTGGGTTACAAAGACGCCGAAGTGGTCTGGCAGGGCCAGCCCATTGAGTTCACTATGGAGCTCAACTCGAAGATGCTCGGCGACGTCGTCGTGACCGCCATGGGTATCAAACGTGAGGAGAAAACCCTTACCTACGCCGTGCAGACCATCAAAAACGATGAGGTGACCCGTATCAAGGAAACCAACTTCGTCAACGCTCTTCAGGGTAAGAGCGCCGGCCTCACCATCACCCCGAACAACTCCGGTGCCGGCGGTGGCGCTTCGCGTATCGTCCTCCGTGGTTCCACCTCCATCCTCGGCTCCAACCAGCCGCTTATCGTAATCGACGGTGTGCCCATGACCAACGGTATGGGCAGCCAGATGACCGACGGTATCGACATGGGCGGCGGCAAATCGGGCGACGACCTTCTGTCGACCATCAACCCTGAGGATATCGAGAACATGACCGTGCTGAAAGGCCCGAACGCCGCGGCACTCTACGGCTCGGCCGCCAACAACGGTGTGATCGTCATCACCACCAAATCGGGCGCCCAAGGCACCGTCAACGTCAACATATCGTCGTCGACTTCCATCGACCGCATAGCAATGTATCCCAAACAGCAGCAATACTACGGCATCACCGATGCCAAGACATGGGCTGCATGGGGTCCCCGCGTAGGCACCCGCACCGCCGATGAAGTGGCCGCTTATCCCTGGCTCATGAACGGCGCGCGCGAATCGGTCAAGGACTACTTCCAGACCGGCGTCACCCTCAACAACGGCATCACCCTCTCGGGCGGCACTGAGATGTCACGCACCTATTTCTCCTACAACAACACCTATCAGGACGGTATCATCCCGCGCAACAAGTTCACTCGTAACAACGTCATGCTCAAAGAGTCGTTCTCGCTCTTCAACAAGAGAGTCAACGTGACGGCTTCGTTGAACTGGATCCACCAGAAAACTGAAAACTCCCCCGTTGTAGGTAAAGCTCTTTCCGGTCTGTTCGCCCTCTACCGTACACCGGCCGACGTCGACATGCGCTACTGGAAAAACAACTACCGCCACCTCGGCACCGCCAGCGACTACCTCGTCAACGACCCCGCCGAAGGCAACCCCAAACTCGTCGGTCAGCCCATCCAGACATGGAACTGGAACATCGATTACCTCAACAACCCCTGGTGGGTACAGAACATGGTCAACGACCAGGTGAAACGCGACCGTATCCTCGGCAACCTCACCCTCGACTGGACAATCTGGAAAAACCTCAAATACCAGACCCGCTTCAGCGTCGACATGGTATTCGACAACTCGCTCAATGAAGAATATGCCACAATGTTCCGCGCAGGCTGGGACTACAAAGGCGGTAAATACTATTCGAGCAACTCACGCACCTCCGATATCTACAACGACCATATGTTCACCTGGAACGACCGTTTCAATGACAAGATCGACGTCAACGTAGCTCTCGGCGGAAGCTTCACCCGTCACTACTCACGCTCGACAACCATCGTCACAGGCATCGATACCTCCGGTATACCCAACGCCTTCGTTCCGCAGAACAACCGCAACTACCGTCCCTCGAACCCCAACGGCTCTTCGACAAGCGCTTCCGACTCCTGGGACTACACCGACTGGTCATCAGCCCTCTTCGGTACAGTTTCCGTAGGCCTCTTCGACAAAGTTTATCTCGACGGTTCTTATCGCCGTGACTGGTGCCAGGCATTCCAGCAGTTCACCGAAAAAGGCGACTACAAATCGTTCGGCTACTATTCGTTCGGCGCCAACGTCCTTATCGACAAATTCTTCAATCAGGACTACAAGGCTGCCCCCTGGCTCGACCAGTTGAAATGGCGCGGCAGCTACTCCGTTGTAGGTAACGCCGTCCCCAACACGCTCTTCGCCCGTCAGTCAATGAGCTTCTCCGACGGTTCGCTCTCCACAAAACCGCCTACATTCGACGATCCCAAGCCCGAGACCACAACGGCATTCGAGACCGGTATCGACGCCTGGATGTTCAACAACAAGTTCAACGTCGACCTCACATACTACAACTCGACACTCCGCAACCAGTTCCTCTACATCTCCACCGCCAACGGCGAATCCAAACCCGTCAACACCGGTAAGATCCGCAACACCGGCGTCGAGATCTCCATGGGCTACCGCTGGGCCATCAACAAAGACTGGACATGGCAGACCAACGTCAACTTCGCTTACAACGACAACAAGATCCTCGAAACTTACATGCAGGACAACGGTCTTCCCTACATCTATGAAGTAGGTCCGAAGGCTTTCCACATCAAATATCTCGAAGGCGGTAAGTTCGGCGACATCTATGTCAACTCGTTCAAACGCGACGCCAACGGCCATATCGTTCTTTCAGGCTATGAAAAGACCGACGCCAGCGGCAACACCTATATCGACTATGAGAACGCCGTGCCCACAATGGCATCCGGCCTCTATGAAACCAAAGTAGGCAACACCGCTTCGCCCTACACCCTCGGATGGAGCAACACCTTCACCTGGAAAAACTTCACCCTCTACTTCCTCATCGACGGCCGCATCGGCGGTAAAGTGATGTCGCTCACCGAACCTGACCTTGACCGCTACGGTATCTCGACCCGCTCGGGCGAAGCCCGTCTCGCTGCCGAAGCCGATCCCGAAAACCTCATGGCTGTCGGCTCCAACGGTCAGCCCATCTACCTGATGTATCTCCCCGACGGATCCGGACGCAAAATCTCCGTTCAGAAATATTTCGAAACCGTCGGTCAGAATCCTATGGAGGATCATGTCTACAATGCTACCAACTTCCGCATGCGCGACATCGCTCTCTCCTACTCGCTGCCCAACCTCTTCGGCCAGTCCAAAGGCATGACGGCACAGTTCTCGGTTAAGAACGCATTCTTCCTCTACAAAGACTCCCCCGTCGATCCCGACATCTCTGTATCAGCAGCCAACGGCTACTCCGGTATCGACTCCTATGCGCTCCCGACACTCCGCTCCTACTGCATCACTTTGAAATTTAACTTCTAATCAGCAGATTTCCTGAAACAATGAAAAAAACTATTATATCGGCTTGCATCGCTGCCATTGCCGGAATGTCGGTGCTCTCCTCTTGCGGTGATGAGCTCAAGCCCTATCCCTGGATTGCCGACGACCCCAACTCCGGCAGCGAGGAAAACCTCGGCTCCACCGACATGGACGCTCTCGAACGCCAGATGATCCGAGGCCTCCGTTTCGTTATCAACTATCCCGGCAAAGGATTCAACTGGCAGCCCCACGACTATCAGTATATCCGCGCCAACTCCATCGACAACTATGCCGGCTACTGGACGACTACCAAGGCCAACTTTGCCTTCGGCCCCGCCCTCGCCACCCTCTACACCGACGACAACGGTTACATCACCGGTCCGGCCGACGCCCGTGCCTTTGCCTACCTCAAGGATGCCATCTTCTCATGGAATGTGGCTCAATATACCGACGAGGACGGCAACAAATACCTTCAGGAACGCCCCGAATGGCGCGCCATCGCCCTCATCTGCGAGGCCTATGTGGCTCATGAGATCGTCGATGCCTACGGTGTGATGCAGTTCACCGACACCCGCGCACAGAAGCGTACCCGCCCCATCAATTATGAAGCCGGCCCCGACGTCTACAAGCTCGTCCTCGCCGACCTCGACGAAGCCATTGCCACACTTAAGGAGAAACAGCCCGGTCCCGGCGAACTCCAGCGCGTGGAAGGCACCGATGCCGAAATGACTTTCACCAACTGGGATTGGCGCTATTGGGTTAAGCTTGCCAACTGTATCAAGCTCCGCATGGCCATGAACATGGTCGACTATGTCGATCCCGATCCCGTCTACGGACCCGACTCCAAACCCTTTGTTGCCAAAAACATCGCTGAAGAAGCCGTCAACGACGAAATCGGTGTGCTTCTGCCAACCGACGACCGCGATATCGCCTACCACATGACCACGCACCAGAACGTATGGTACTTCATCGGCAACTCCTGGAACGATATCCGCCTCAACGCTTCGCTTGAAAACATCCTCAAGCACTTCAAATCGCCGTTGCTCAACGAATGGTTCGACAACAACGAATATGAGATCAAAAACGCTGCCGGCCAGGCCGCACCCCGCGGTGTCTACGGCGTGCGCTCCGGTCTCTACATGGAAGATACCGGCGGCCCCGACAAGGGCGGCTATGGTCCTTTCGCCAAACTCTCCGGTCGTCAGCAGTACATGAAACAGCCTATCTTCAAACGCACCGAAGCCACACTCCTCCGTGCCGAAGGCGCTCTCCGCGGCTGGAACATGGGCGGCACCGCTCAGGAACTCTACGAAGCCGCTATCCGTGTTTCATTCCAGGAATGGGGTGTCGAGGATAAGGTTGACGCTTACCTCGCTTCCGACAATCTCCCCGTGGTCAACTATCGCGACTACTACAACCGTGTCAACGATATCGATGGCCGCGTTTCCATCGGCGTGAAATGGAACGAGAGCGACACTCAGGAGGTCAAACTCGAAAAGATCATCACTCAGAAATATATAGCCAACTTCCCCATGGGAGCCGAGGCTTGGGCCAACTTCCGCCGCACCGGCTATCCCCGTCTGTTCCCTGTCAAGATCAACAACATGACCAACGTCGACACCGAAATGCAGATCCGCCGCTGCTCGTTTGTTCAGGATGCCAACAACGGCGCTGAAATCCAGCAGGCTACCGAGCTCCTCGGCGGCACTCAGGACTGCGGCACACGCGTGTTCTGGGACGTACGCTCAGCAACATGGGCTAAAGACGCCAACGGTCAGTATATTCCCCAAAACTTTTAATTTTCTTGCAGACAATGAAATTCGTTAATAAGTTATTTATCGGTGCGGCTGTGCTTTCCGTTGCCGGGGCTTTCACTTCCTGTAAGGAAGATGCCACCCTCTCCGGTGCCGACGCCGTATATATCACGATGGGTCAGACCGACATTTCAATGCTTGTCGGCGACTCCATACCCCTTACTGCCGCTGTAACCAACGCAAGCGGCGACAATATCCCCTGCGAAGTCACCTGGAGCGTCGACGATCAGTCGGTCGTTTCTATCGTCCCGCAGCTCAAACGCATCAAAAACCCCGATTACGTGGCTCCCGAAGATCCCGGAAGCCCCGATGAGGGCGGCGAGGATACCGAAGCTACGGCCGCCGAACGCGACGAATCGGGCGATGTGACAACTCCCGGCGACAATGCCAACCCTGAATATCTCTACGAACCCACCGGCGTGCTTTGCTTAAAGGCTCTCCCGGGCTCGCAGGGCAAGAGCACCGTTATCCGAGCTACGCTTGAAAACGGCATGTATGCCGTGACTACGGTTACCATAGGCCGCAACACTCTCGACGACAACACCATCACCGCCGAGCGCGAACAGATGTCGACCTATTTTGAAAACTTCGCCGATACCTGCTGGTTCGACATCAACCCCATCAACGTCATCGACGACTATGATGTTTCCTACAGCTTCCGTATGATCGAAACGGTGTCCGATCCCAGTTTGCTCGTCCCCGGCGAAGATAAATTCACCCCCTCGGCCGAAACGCCTATTTTCATCGACCGCGAGAACTCGCGCGTAGGCGTTGTGTTCCAGGCTCCCCGTCTCACCGGTAAGGCAGTCTGCAAGCTCACCCTCACTCAGCGTAATGCCGAGGGCGAAGTCGAACTTGAGAAAGCCGACTCCACCGAGCTCATCATCTTCCCGCTCATCACGGCAGGTCTTGAGTATCAGCAGAACGGTGTGACCATGCGTCCGGGTCCCGGCATCCAGACTCCCTCCAACATCAAACCCCGCCTCGAAACCGTGTCGCTCGACCTCAATTCCGAGCACCTCGTGGGCGTCTGCATCGGCCTCATCACCTCCAACAGTAGGGTTGATATCCCCAACGCTATCGCAGCTGAAAAAGCCGGCTACTTCACCTGGGAACTCGACGGCAGCTCCGTGCTCGCCGAAGAGATGTTCATAGACGAAAACTACACCTCGGGCTATGTTTCCTATCTGAAGGTACGCTCCGGCATACGCACCGGATTCACCCGCATCAAGTTCACCATCCCCGGCTCTTGCATCGACTCCGACACCGAGCCGCAGGAATTCCTCTGCGACATCACAGTGCTCGACTTCAACACTGAATATCCCGTCAACGATGTCGTGCTCTCCAACATGATCCTCAACGAGGACGACCCCGACCCCGCCTATCATGAATATGCCGACAACGAACTCATAGAAGCTTACATCGGCACACCGCTCAACATCTACGCCGTGACCGACCCCGATGCATCGTTTGCATTCCATATCCCCGAGGTCACAAGCTCCGATCCTTCGGTGCTTAAGGTTGAAGCGCGCGGATCTGCCGACGGTACACGCCGCGAGTTCACTCCTCTCAAGGAAGGCGAAGTCACCCTTACGTTCAAGTCGCTCGACAAAGAGAAGTCTGTCCGAGTAAAAGTTCATGACCGCATCAAGACCATCGCATGGGGTGAGCCCTCAGAATGGAGCGCTCCCGAAACGCCGAAGATCCTCGTCGGTAATTCCGTCGTCGCCGCTCTCGACGTCACCATGCACTCTCAGCCCGACAGCCCCATCGGCGTTTACAAAGGCGAGACCCTCCAGTGGATCTCTTCCGATCCCGCCGGTCTCGGAATCACCGTCGATCCCTCTGACAGCCGCCGCGCCACTGTCAGCGCCATCGCTGCCGGTTCCTACACCATCACCGCCGGCATCCCGGGCGAATACACCATTACCCGTACAATTGAAGTTCAGGAACTTTCGGGTATTGAATTCACCGACGACGTTGTTACATTCCAAGGTGTGACGATGGCATTCCTTGACGATCTTCCCGACATCCTCGAGCTCTCGGTAGTTACGGATGATTCGCGTTATGACTTCGATTTCGTCACCAATGGCATCAAAGTAGGTACATTCGCCGCTTCCGACGGTTCGCTGTTCATCAATGGCGACTATGACAACCCGATCGATGGCTGCACCTACAATGTCACTATCGTCGACAACGGCGATGGCAATTACACCATCAGCGGTTACTTCGAAACGCCTGACGGACTCCGTTACACATTCACTAATCTTACAATTTACGGCTGATTTTCAGGAATCCTTAAGCAAATCCGAAATTTCGCGACGTGACTCTATCAAAGGCTTTTAAGATGTTAAAAATGCTTAACATCATTGTGCTTGGGCCTTGAATCACCCGCCGAAAGTCGATAAAAAAAGAGCGGGATAAAAAAAATATTGATTTATCCCGATCTTTTTCTTATATTTGCCGATATGAACACGGCTTACGGCCGGCTGTTGCCGGGCTATTGCCGGTTTTCGCGCGTCATTATCATTTAATTGCAACACCTTAAATTAACTAATAAACTAACATCAACATGAGTAAAAAATCTATCTTCTTGTGCAGTACGCTCCTCGTCGCAGGTGCAGCGTCCGCCCAGAAGCTGGCCGAAGGCTATGTTGTGTTCCCGCAGTCGACCGAGCTGTCGACCTACGTTTCCGCATGGAATGGCGGAGCGGGCACCATCACGATGAACGGCAGCACTTGGGAAGACGAAGAATTCTTCACCTCGCGCGTAAAGCCGAAAGAACGCTTCTACAACACCACCACTCAGATCTATCCCGAAATGACGCAGTACAGTAGCTCAAATCAGAACGCTACTGACAAACGCTACATCAACTGGGTGCCCATCGGTACCCCTGATTTCAACGCCCTCCCCAATGCCGTTTTCGACTCCGAGGCTTTCTCGATGTGGAGCTATGTCGACCACTACGGTAACTGGACGATGCCCTACGGATGGGTGATCGGTGCAGCTGCCGACGCAGCCCATAAAAACGGTGTCGCCATGTCGGGCGTCGCTTCGATTCCTTTTGGCCCGATTCCCACCGACTGGGCCAATCAGCTTAATTCAATCGGAAACCTTACCTCTGATGAAGTAGGCAAATTCCTCTATTATCACGGTGTCGACGGCCTCGGCTACAACTCCGAGTTCTCCAGCGGCGGCTCGATCGTCCCCAAAATCCGTACGCTTCACGACGGACTCTACTCCTATATGTCGACCCGCAACCCCATCTTCGAGAATGTATGGTACGGCGGTACAAACGATTACGGCTCTATTGCATTCGATACCGGCCTCAGCTCCAACCAGGGTATCTTCAAGGGCTCTTCGATCTTCCTTAACTACAACTGGAACAACTCCACCTACTACAGCACTGCCCCCGGCATCGCCAAAAACATGGGTCGCAACCCGTTCCACCTCTATGCAGGTATGAACCAGGAAGGTTCATCCAGCGACAACGGCGGTCACTTCGCAGTCCTTAAAAACATCCAGTATTCAATCGGTATCTGGGGTTCGCACCAGGTCAACCAGTTCTGGAAAGAACATGGCGTGGGCGGTACCACATCCGAAGCTGTTCAGAAATATTATCTGAGCGCCACCGAGGACTGGTACACCAACGTTAACCACAACCCCGCTATCCGCGGCACACTCGCCAACATCGGTCAGCCTGTAGTTCGCGCCAACTGGGCCGGCATCTCCGCTTCCGTCAGCGCCCGCTCCACTCTCGGCTGGGATCTCACCAAAGAGCCCTTTTACACTTTCTTCAACCTTGGCAACGGCGCTTTCTTCAACTGGAAAGGCGACCGCGTCAACGACAACGAATGGTACAACCTCGGTATCCAGGACTTCCTCCCCACCTGGCGCTTCTGGTTTGCCGACTCATGGATGAACAAAGACGTCTCGGCTTCCAACGTTCACATGAGCGCCAACTTCACATGGGATGATGCCTATGTGGGCGGTTCATGCCTCCGTATTGCCGGCACCAGCTCCGAAGAATATCTCCATCTCTTCAAGACCAATTTCCCGGTCAACACATCGACAAAGGTACGCCTCACGTTCAAGATCCTCAGCGGCTCGGCTGACATCAGCGTAATGCTCAGCAGCTCAAGCAGCACCAAAGGTCAGGAACGTGAGATGATCACCGCCGCCGATTGCGCCGATATCGAGAATAACTCTTATAAAGAAGGCGCCGCTGGCTGGACAACAAAAGTGGTCACCATCCCGACCCGTCTCACCACGCTCGGTGTCGTCGGCCTGAAGTTTGCCAACGCTGAAAACCTCGAGATGCTCCTCGGCGGTCTCGAAATCGTGCGCACCGAAAACTTCGCCGCTCCCACAGCTCCACAGCTCAAAACCACAAAGATCCTTGCCAACACCTACACCGGCATTGATGCCAAGGTCATCTGGACAATGGACAACGACGAAGGCCGCAACGCCGGCACTCCCGTCTACAACCTCGACAAGGGCGTTTCGTTCTTCCGCGTTTACAGCCAGGAAGAAGGCGGCGATCCCCAGTTTATCTGCGCCACCACCTCATGGGCTGCCATCGCTTTCCGCGCTCCCAACACCGACAGCTCCAAGAAGATCCGTTTCGGCGTCAGCGCCCTCTCGCTCGACACCAAGAATGAAAGCGACATCACATGGAGCAACTATATGTCCAAAGGCAGCTATGTCGCCTCCAACGACGTTGAAGTTTCCAAGAAGATGATCAAGCCTAACGAAGGCTTCTCATGCTACTATCTCGACAGCCGCCACGCTTCGTCGACATGGACCCTTAAAGACAACTCCGGCAGTACCGTTGCCAGCGGTACAGGCGTACGCCTCGACGTGCCCGACGGCCTCGCTCAGGGCGGTTACGACCTCGTGCTCGATGCAGGCACTGCCAACGAACGCACCTTCGGATTCTTCGTTCAGGTTTCTTCTGAAGAAGTGGGCGCACTGCCTCAGGTCTACACCACAAGAGTGGGCGGCAACGAAGTTGACGAAAACGGCGACGACATCGCTATCGATCTCACCGACTCTCCCACACTCAGCTACACCGGCCGTCCCGCCGACGGCTCGGCTTCGCGTGCCCTCTCGCTCAACAACCACTGGATCGGCGCCAACATCGGTCAGCTCGGCATCACCTCGACCTCTTCGGTTTCCGTAGGCGGCTGGTTCAAATTCAATGCCATCCCCGACGGAGAATGGAACTTCATCAACATCGTCAACAAAAACGACGGCTGGCCTCAGAATGAATGGGGCTGGTGCTGGAACCACGGCTTGGCCGACGGCTCGCTCAAATTCACGTTCCGCGGCAACAACTCCGACACATCACAGCCCGGTGAGCTCCACTACTCATTCCCCAACACCAAGATCCAGGCCGGTGTATGGACACACATCATGATGGTGTTTGAGAAAGACGGCAACGCATTCCGCTGCCTCCTCTACATCAACGGCGTTAAACAGGAATCTTCATGGTATCAGACCAAAACCGGCCAGAACAAGGCCGAAAGCGAATGGCTCTATCGCGACAAGACCACCGACGAATGGTGTCCGAGGATCAGCGCCACACGTGCCGACGCCTCTTATGTGCTCTTCGGCGGTACGGTTTTCCAGGGCAAATCCATCGACGGTATCTGCGACGACTTCCAGGTTTGGAACAAAGCCGTGACCCAGGCCGAAGTTAAACAGTCCATGGCCGGCATCACACGCAGCAACGTGCCTTCAGGCCTTGCATGTCTCTGGGACTTCGAATCCGACGCTGATTCCGACAACGCCAACAACGGCTTCGGATCCAATCTGGCTCCCTGCTATACCCACGAATGGGTCAACAACACCTCGAGCACCGAAGGCGCCAAGAGAATCGAAACCTACGCTTCTTCCTACACTCCCGGCTGCCCCTTCCTCTCCGGTACGGCTTATCCCGTTGTCACCGAAGCTGTCTGGAAAGACTCCGACCGCAAGACTCAGTTCACAAAGATCGCTTCACGCGCAGGCGGTGAAGACGAAGCCGGTTCGGCTAACGTCAAGTTTGTCAACGCCGGTGACCACGAAGTGAGCCTCACCCTCCAGAACAACTACGGCAGCGACACCAAATACTTCCCCGTATTTGTTGTCACCGACAACACTCAGGGTATTGACGACATCTACGGCGACGGCGCCGACATGAACGCCTACACCGTCGACAACGTCCTCTTCCTTGAATTTGCCCAGGACGGCGCATACGACGTTGAAGTCTACAATGCCGCAGGCATGCTCGTAGGCTCCAAGAAGCTCACAGCCGTTGCAGGCCAGAACGCCCGCATCACCCTCGGCGCTCCCGGCGTCTACCTCGTGAAAGCTTCAGTCAACGGCTCGGCACTCCGCACCGTCAAAGTGCTCAGCAAATAATCCAACCGGATAATCCGATATAACAGAATATCCTGTCCTCAACGGGGGGCGCCCAAGGCGCCCCCCGTTTCTTTTGGTGCCACTCGGGCTTAAAGACCTTAAAGTCTTTAATGACCTTAATGACCTTAACGTCATTAACGCCCTTAAAGTCCTTAAAGTCCTTAAAGTCATTAACGCCACTCACCGGCCATGCCGCCGCCATGCGGCATTAATTATTTTTAACGTTCGAGTGCCACCGAATAAGCCGATTGATATGGGCCGCATGATGTAAAATTAATGTAACTTTACACGAAATTAGGCGTGGGAGCCGTTGACGCGCTCTCCCGTCACGTTTCATTTGTTATGATTTTGGAAGCCAAATCTTTGGAAATAAACCAATTAATTAAAAAACCTTAAATGAAAAAAGCTTTACTCTATGCAGCTTCGCTCGCATTGGCTACAATGCCGGCGGCAGCACAGAAGCTCGGCGAAGGCTATGTCACATGGCCCGAATCGTCAGACTTTGGCAGCTACGTCGAGCAATGGACCAACAACAACGGCGCCATTACGATCAACGGCAGCACGTGGGAAGATGCCAATTTCTTCATCTCGCGTGTGAAGCCCAAAGAACGTTTCTACAACGTCAGTACGCAGGTCTACCCCGGCCTCACACAGTATGATGCATCCACTGGTGCCGGCACCGACAAGCGTGTCGAATTCTGGGTGCCCATCGGCACGGAACATCGTTCGGGCGTCAAGCTCAACGCTCTTCCCGACGGCATTTTTGACGGTGAGACATTCTCGATGTGGAGCTACATCGACAACTACGGCAACTGGAACGCACCCTTCGGCTTCACGCCCGGCGTCTTTGCCGACGTGGCTCACAAGAACGGTGTCGGCACACACGGCGTTGCCGGCATCCCCTTTGCTAACTACACCACCGCCTGGCGCAACTGCATCAGCAAGATGACGACTCTCGGAGCCGAAAAAGTCGGCAAATTCCTCTATTATTTCGGCCAGGACGGCCTCGGCTACAACTCGGAATGGGGCAGCCCGGGCGCAACCTCACTCGGCCTTGTCAATTTCCACAACGGACTTAAGACCTATATGGCCGACCGCAACCCCCTCTGGGAAGTGATGTGGTATGCCGGCGTCTGCGATGGCGGCGGCAACGCATTCGATACGGGCATCAGCCGCTTCACAGGCATCTTCCAGGGTGCTTCGCTGTTCCTGAACTACAACTGGAACAGTGTGTCGACGATGACCAGCTCGATTCAGATAGCAAAAAACAATAAGAAAAGTCCGTTCTATATCTATGCCGGCATGAACATGCAGGGCGGCGAGCCTAAATCGGGTTCAAACTATGATCTTGTCAAGGACTATCAGTATTCGATCGGTCTGTGGGGCGCCCACATGGTCAACATGTTCTGGGAAGGCCGCTATGCCAAGGGTAGTTCTGAGTCGGCAAAGGCCGCCTATTATCAGGAAGAGATCGAGACATGGTTCGGCAACGGCCCCCGCAACCCGGCCATCAAGCTGACACCCACGCTCAACCGCACTCACCGTCCCAACTCTACATGGGCCGGTATGTCGAGCATGGTTTCGGCTCGCTCCACTCTCAGCTGGGATCTCACCAAAGAGCCGTTCTACACCTTCTTCAACCTCGGCAACGGCGGTTTCCTCAACTGGAAAGGCGAACGCATGAACGACAACGAATGGTATAACATCGGCGTTCAGGACTATATGCCGACATGGCGCTTCTGGTTTGCTCCCACATGGATGGGCGGCCGCTCGACAAGCCTGCAGGCCAGCGACCAGAAAATGAATGCAGTCTTCACCTGGGAAGATGCCTATGTAGGCGGTTCGTGCCTTAAAGTCAGCGGTACGGCCGACACCGAATTCCTCCATCTTTTCAAAACCAATTTCACGGTCGACGGCTCTACCAAAGTCCGTGTGACATTCAAGGTGCTCGGCGGTTCTTCGGATGTTGCCTTATGCTTCAACAGCACTTCAGCCCCCGGCAAAGACCCCGGCAAGACACTCCCACTGATCAATAAAGCCGATTGCGAAGACCTCGAGGACCAGAGCTTCAATGATGGCTGGATCACCAAGGAAGTGTCGATCGGCTCACGCTTCACCACCATGGGTGTGATCGCTCTCAAATTCACCAATGCCGAGAACCTCGAACTCCTTCTCGGCGGTCTTGAAGTGTCGCGCAACGACAACTTTGCCACTCCCGCCGCTCCTCAGATCACTCTCTCGAAGGTGCTTGCCTACAACAACTCGGGCGTTGATGCCAAGCTCATCTGGAAAATGGCCAACAGCAAAGCCAGCGATGAACCCTGCTACAACTCCGACGTGAACACCTCGATGTTCCGCATGTGGGCACAGCAGGAAGGCGGCGAAGCCGTCAACATGGGTCTCACCACATCATGGGCCGGCATCATCTTTGCAGCTCCCGTCGACAACAGCGGCACCAAGAAAATGCGTTTCGGCGTCAGCGCCCTCTCTGTCGACACCAAATCGGAGAGCGATATCACCTGGACCGACTATCTGACCCTCCCGGCCTATAAGACCGTCGATGATATCACCATCAGCAAGAGCATCATCAAGCCCGGCGAATCGTTCGTGCTCGCGTTTGCCGATCCCGTTCACGCTTCCGCCACATGGACCATCACCGACGAGGCCGGCGCCACCCTGTGGTCGGGCAGCGGCGTGTCCGTCGAATGCCCCGGCCTTGACGGCATCGGCGCCTATAACCTCACCGTAACCTCCGGCTCGACATCGCAGGAATTCCCGCGCTACATCGCCATCTCTTCGAACGCCGTGGGCGCTCTCCCTGAAATCTACAGCCTCGCCATTGACGGTACCACAACATCGTCAGACGCCTCACCCGTCCAGATCAAGGTCAACGACACCAAGACGCTCTCCTATACCGGTCGTCCGGCCGACGGATCTTCGTCACGCGGCATCGACCTCAACGAAAACTGGTTCGGCGTGCAGTGCGGCGAAATCGGCCTCGGCAGCTACAAGTCATTCTCTGTCGCAGCCTGGATCAAATACAACGAACTCCCGACCGGCCGCTCCAACTTCATCACCGTCGAAGACCGTATCAACGGCGGATGGCCTTACAACAACTGGGGCTTTTTCTGGAGCCGTATCAACGACGAAGGCCGCTTCATCTACGACGGTATCGACACCGGCTACGGCTGGCGTGTGGGTCCCGGCACAGAGGGTCGCCGTATGTTCTACCGCTACAACGACGCCAAAGTCGACGTCGGCGCATGGACTCACGTAGCTATCGTGTTTGAATACAACAGCTCGCAGCAGATACGCAGCCACTTCTACATCAACGGCAAGAAGCAGATGGTTTCCGAATGGTGCTCCTGCCTTAAGAGCGACTTCGAAAACAAATGCGGCGGTGTATGGAGCCACCTTGTAACTGTGGCTAAGAAAATCTCCGGCGCCGATTACGGTGAAAACACCTACGAACCCACCTTCACTTCCACCACCTATCCTATCACCGACGGTATGTGGATCAGCTTCGGCGGCAGCTCGCAGGATATCTCCGCCGTCAAGGGCTGCGTCGACGACTTCCAGGTATGGGGCAAAGCCATGACAGACGACGACGTGAAGAAATCAATGGAAGGCCTCGACAAAAGCAACCTGCCCGCCGAAGTGCTCGGCTACTGGGATCTTGAAAATGAACCGGCAAGCGACTACGGCTTCGTCGGCGCCACCGGCGCTAACGCCACCAACAAGACTCCGAAAGCCTACTGGTGCGAGATCCCCTCTCAGGGTGAGAACTCCAACACCCGCGTTGTCGGCCAGCCAACCTATCTCGTAGGTTGCCCCTTCATCGCAGGCACCGCCTATCCCGTTGTCACAACCCCGACATGGGAAACTCGCCGCGCCGAGATCAACGGCAGCGGTACGGGTGAAAGCGGATCCGCCACACTGAGCTGGACCAAAGCCGGCGACTACTCCGTGAAGCTCCGTCTTGCCAACGGCCACGGCGAAGCCACGATGGACTATCCGGTAGTGAAAGTGAGCGACAGCACCCAGGGTATCGGCGAGATCGGCCAGGATGGCGAAGGCTTCACCACCTACACGGTCGAAGACGCTCTCTTCGTTGAATTTGACGCCGACGGCGCTTACACCGTCGAGGTCTACAACATGGCCGGCATGCTTGCCGCCCAGAAGGCCGTCAACGTAGTGGCAGGCCAGAACGTGAGCATCGCTCTCGGTCAGCCCGGTGTATACCTCGTGAAAGTGACCCGCGACGGACAGCTTCTCCGCACCGTCAAGGTGATCCGCAAGTAATCCCGCGGCAAAAATCCGTAACATAGCGGCCACCCGCCGCTCCCCGATATCCGACGCCCCGACCCTCACAGGCCGGGGCGTCGTCGTGTCCGGCCGCAGAGGGTAAGAGCGATGGCCATGGAAGGCTCCTGCTATCGCGTCCGGCATTTATTCGGGGTGGCCGGCAGCATGGTTTAGGAGCGGCGGCTTCCAGCCGCCGGAAACCCGCCAACCGAGGTAATTTGCTGGGCGTTATGGTTGTCGGCGGCTGGAAGCCGCCGCTCCTAACTCCGCCTCTTGGCATTTTTTACTCTTGGTAAAAATTAGTATTATGAAAATTTCACTGTCTGCGCAACTCTCCTTAACTTTGCTGTATAACCCATTAATTATTAATCTATAACCTTTTACGATATGTCGTCGCCACTTGGTGAATTTTATTGTTCCGGCAATGGCCGCGAAGTTGATGTCTCGATGTGCTTCAATAAACATCGGCCGGCTGAAATCACTTTTCACCGCGATATCCCTCACTGGCAGCAGGACGGCGTACTCCAATACATCACCTTCCGCCTCGCCGACTCTCTCCCCCAATCCAAGATCGCAGAGTTTGCCGACAGTCTCGCCGACTGGTATCAGTCGCATCCTCAGCCGTGGACGGATGCCGATCTCGCGGAATATGAAAAGCTCCAGACCGAATGCCAGAAATGGTTAGACGCCGGCTATGGCTCATGCGTGCTGCGGCACCCGAACTGCATAGGGATCATCGTTGAAGCTCTGCGCCATTTCGACGGAGTGCGCTATGAACTCTTCGACTATGTCGTGATGCCCAATCATATTCATTTTATAATACTTCCCTACGAAGAGTATTCTCTGCCGGGTATCATTCACTCCCTCAAAAGTTTCACCTCCAACGCCATTAATCGGCTGCTAAACCGCCGCGGTGCCCTTTGGCAGAAAGAATACTTCGATCGCTTGATTCGCAGCCCCAAAGACTACGAAGAAACCGCCGCTTACATCCTCCAAAATGCCCAATTCCGCTACCATCTCCCTTTCTCAGAATAAAAAACGATGGAGAACGGCTGCCGGCGCCCCTTGGGCTTGCTTGGGAGTCGGCCGGCAGCATGGTTTAGGAGCGGCGGCTTCC